>JAHEZC010000427.1 GCA_023251275.1 Parafilimonas sp.
ATTGTTATATTTTTTTCCACTGTTATTTTTTATAAATACTGATGATATAAAAATGAATACACGAATGCGACATTGCAATTTTTCAGTCGCAGGTTTTTGAGGTGATATATTCCTTATGTAAAAGAATATCAAATTTCCGGTCGTCGTTCCGGAAGGAAGCAGCAAGGGTTAGTCAAAGCAACAACACTCATTCTGTGCGGATGCAAAGCGGAGAGATTGTAATGTGTTGTGTTCTGTTTCAATTTCAGTTCGGTATAAAATTGTGATCCAAAATTGTTTGAAGCAGTAAAAATAATAATGTTTGAATAAATGACAGATATTTTTTTTGAAATTTTTAGTTAACGTTCATTAGTATTTAACTCTCTCCTGGAAAGAAAAACAAAAGTTTATACAAACTGAAAATATAAATGAAAGATAATGGTGTTAATTAGTGCGCAGATGTAAGGCTCCTGTTTATTACCCTGCCCGCACCCCTGTAAGTTAATTGCCAGTATTGTTCTCCTAGGTCATTGATGGTAACGCCTCCTGCAGAGGCATGCACAAATTTGTTGTTGGTGATATAAACACCTACATGAGTTATTTGACTTCCTTTCCTGTTGCCGCTTGTATGAAAAAATACAAGATCGCCTTCGCTTAAATTATTATTATCTATTTTGTAAGTACTGTTAAATTGTTCCTGTGCCGTACGAGGAATATTGACGCCATATACATCCCGGATCATTAGCTGAGAGAATGCCGAGCAGTCAATACATTCGCTGGTACTTCCTCCCATACAATATTTTGTTCCCCACCATCTATCAATATCCTGGAGCAGGAGGAGGTTATTGAGCTTGCCTGCATCCGTATTCAGCATCATTGCATATTTGTAGCGGAGTGTGTTCAAGTTTGCAGGATCATAGCTAAGCAAATCCTGGTCGGTATTTATAACCGGCGCTTCTGTTTTCGGCTCATTCTTTTTTGATTTGACTGCAATCATTTTTGAACCTGATTGTGCTCCCGGCGTTACAGCGATATTATCGAGAAACTGTATGTCTTTTTGTGAATTGCCTGCTGGAATGCGCCTTTCTGTTGAATTGTCTCTCGATGCAAGATTCTGCAAACTCTTGCAACTGCTTAACAGTACAATCAAAATGCAGGAAGTTATGAAACCATTTTTTGGCATAAAGGTTTTGCAATATAAGAAGCTATCATTTAAAGTTGCAAAATCTGGAAAACTTTTTTTCTGGTAAATCTTCATTCTGAAAAATGTGGATAAGTTTACATTTTCTCCGGTCGCTGTAAATAACGAAATTTGCTTTGTATTATTTTAAAAGAAAGCCATAATGTCTCAATATTCTCACTTACACGTACACACACAATATTCATTGCTTGATGGTGCAGCCTCCATTGAAAGCCTTTACAAAAAAGCGCTCAAAGACAATATGCGAGCAGTCGCCATTACTGATCATGGCAATATGTTCGGCGTATTTGAATTTGTAAAGCAGGCATGGAACAATACAAAGGTGACAGGCAAAACCGAAGAAGGAATAGATATAACAGAACCTTTGATAAAACCCATTGTCGGCTGTGAATTTTATGTAGTAAGAGACAGGCATGCCAAAGCATTTACAAAGGATCAGAAAGATGAGCGTTTTCACCAGGTGTTGCTGGCAAAGAATAAAAAAGGGTATCAAAATTTAATGAAGCTTACCTCAATTGGATTCATTGAAGGTTTTTACAGCAAGTATCCGCGCATTGATAAAGAACTGATTGAAAAATATCATGAAGGACTGATAGCAACGACCTGTTGTATCGGCGCTTATGTGCCGCAGGCAATTTTGCACAGGAATGAAGAAGATGCGGAAAAAGAATTCAAATGGTGGCTTGATATGTTTGGAGATGATTACTATATCGAATTGCAAAGGCATAATATTAAAGAGCAGGAAAAGGTCAATCAAACATTATTAAAGTTTGCACAAAAATTCAATGTTCCTGTTATTGCTACAAATGATAGCCATTATACAGAACGCGAAGACTATAATGCCCATGATATTTTACTATGTATTAATACAGGTGAAAAGAAAGCTACGCCCGGCTTTGATGATTTTGTAAATGACGACATGCAGGTTAAGAACCGTCGCTTCAAATTTCCCAATGACCAGTTCTATTTCAAGACGACCGAAGAGATGAGCCAGCTTTTCAGTGATGTGCCTGAAGCAATTGATAACACAAATGCAATTGTTGATAAAATCGAAGTGCTGAACCTGAAGAAAGATGTATTGCTCCCTGCATTTCCTGTGCCCAAAGAATTTCAGCTAAGTGACGATATTAATATCAATCAATGGGAATACCTGAAATACATTACTTATGAAGGCTCCCGGGAACGCTACAATGAGGTAACTGAAGAAATCAGGGAGCGGATTGACTTTGAATTATTCACTATCAGGACGATGGGCTTTGCCGGTTACTTTTTAATTGTAAGTGATTTCATCAAAGCAGGAAGAAATCTTGGTGTGTTTGTCGGCCCGGGGCGTGGTTCGGCAGCAGGCAGTGTGGTTGCCTATTGCGTCGGCATCACCAATATTGATCCCATCAAGTACAATTTGCTCTTTGAAAGATTTCTTACCACGGAACGCAAGTCAATGCCGGATATTGATACCGATTTTGATGATATTGGAAGACAGAAAGTGATTGACTATGTGGTGGATAAATATGGAAAGAACCAGGTAGCGCAGATCATTACTTATGGTACGATGGCTGCAAAAATGAGCATTAAAGATGTGGCACGTGTGCTTGATCTGCCATTACCAGAAAGTAATGCATTGGCAAAGATGGTTCCTGAAAGGCCGGGCACAGAGCTGGTAAAAATTCTGCATGCACCGCTCCTGGCAAGAGAGGGCGAAAAATCTCTTGAAGAAAGAGGCTATTCTCCTGATGAAATTGAAAATGCAAAACGCCTGCGCGAAATTTACAAAGGGAATGATATGCGTGCACAGGTGTTGAAAGAAGCAGAACGTCTTGAAGGTTCGGTACGAAATGCAGGCATACATGCTGCCGGTATCATCATTGCACCAAAAGACCTCACTGAACTTATTCCTGTCGCCACGTCAAAAGAATCTGAACTGTGGGTCACACAAATTGAAGGCAGCATCATTGAAGAAGCTGGTGTGCTCAAGATGGATTTTCTCGGGCTGAAAACATTATCCGTACTAAAAAATTCCCTTGAACTCATCAAAGAAAATCACAACATAAATATTGACCTCGACAGTATTCCCCTCGATGATCCAAAAACATTTCACCTGTATCAACGTGGTGAAACAAACGGCACATTCCAGTTTGAAAGTGTAGGTATGCAGAAATACCTGCGTGAACTGAAGCCTGATAAATTTGATGATCTCATCGCCATGAATGCCCTGTATCGCCCCGGCCCGATGGCCTATATTCCACGGTTTATTGCTCGCAAACATGCGAGGGAAGCTGTTGTATATGATCTGCCTGAAATGCAGGAATACCTGCAGGAC
>JAHEZC010000428.1 GCA_023251275.1 Parafilimonas sp.
AAAGCAAAAAGAGGGAATATTGATGGCCTTTACTGTATGCTATGGAACAAAAAGGAAGCAAGAGAAATCGTCTCAGGACAGGTAACATTCAGCGAGGATTTGAGGAATGATGTCAAAAGCCAGGGCAACACCAAAACGGCATTCAATGATTTCTTTCTCCAGAACATCCTCATGAAGAAAGACGGCGGCTTCATCGTTGCTTCAGAAGCTGTTTATACTTCATCCCGGGGAGGAGGATACAACAGCCGTTGGGATTACCTGTATGGCTCACCCTATTGGTCATCAATGGACTATTATCGCTGGAGCAGCCCTTATGGATATTATTATCCCTGGTGGGGCTGGAATTCAATGAGCAATCCTATTACCCGTTATTTTGCCGATAATGTCGCCATTATGTCTTTTGATTCCGGCGTGAATATGGAATGGTCCAATGTGCTCCGGAAATCGCAATATGACGATAACACGGATAATTTCCTGGGCTATGGCACACTTAATACCGGCTCAGAAGCACATTTTATTTTTAACCAGTTGGAAAGACGCACATTACTTCTTACCGATCAAAGCATTACACCTGATGGAAAAATGCAGCGCAGCCCTACACTTAAAAACCTGGATGGCGGTTACCAGTTTATGCCGCGTTATGCCAAACAGGTTAGCAGCCAGGAATTGCTCATTCCCTGCCAGTATAAGAATTATCTTTGCTTTGCCCGGATTGATTATTCAATTCCAACTACAACGGTTGAATAGCAGGATGAATGATCATTTCAGGCGGAAATATTTTCTTGTATAACATTAAGAATGTTGCATCACCTGAAACAAATTCAGATTATGCGGGGTTGTCACATCATTTAAAAGGCGGGGCAAACAAATAAGTACAAAAACTGTGGTATCATTATTCAAAGAAAAGTCTTCCGCATCTGTTTTCCGGGTTTTACTTGTAAGCATTTTATTGCGGGCACATTTCATCATACAGCCGCCCGTGATAGTTACATCACCTGACGATGGACTAATTTACCCGATTTTATCTTCTCTGCCATCAACGTTGCCTCCTGTTGCCATGTCTGTTATATACCAACTCATAGTTCTGTTGCAGGCGCTGCGATTGAATTATATACTTAACGACCTGCGCATGTTTCAGAAAAATGCATTTACTACTGCCCTTGCTTACCTCTTGCTCACTGCACTCCTGCCGCAATGGAATAATATATCTTCCGCCCTTGTTGCAAACAGTATGCTGATATGGCTCATATACCGGATTGCGGTAATGTATAATACACCTCACCCCAAACCGGCCGTCTATAATACAGGCCTTATTGCAGGCATTTCATTGTTGTTATATTATCCGGCTGCACCTCTTTTACTCTTAGCTCTTTTTGCCCTGGCAATATTAAGGCCGTTCAGGATCAATGAATGGCTTGTCCTGTTGCTTGGCATCCTCACGCCGGTTTATTTTTTTCTTGGCTACCGGTTTTTAACCGATAAGCTGACTGAATCATTCCAGGTAATTAAAATTTTTGAACCTCATATTATCAGGCCGGCAAACATTATTGATGTTGCTGTTACATGCAGTGCAGCAGCCCTTGTAATATTCGCAGGCGTCTATCAATGGCAAGCCAATGGTGGTCGCATGGTGATCCAGATAAGAAGGTACTGGACAGTATTGTTCCTCATGTTTTTGTTTTTGATCCCATCCATATTTTTACTCAGGAATGCCTGGCCTTATGCATTGCTGATGGCTGCCATTCCCGCATCGGCTTTTGTGTCCAATGCATTTTTATATCCTAAAAGAAATACCGTTCCGGCAATTTTTTTCTGGCTCCTTGCAGCAATAGTGATCTACAACAACTGGAAGACGATATACAATCAGTAATCTTTAGGGCAAAATTTATTTTCCCTTTCTCTTGCATTTTCAGAAAATTAGTATAAACTTAGTGTTCTGATAATTCCCACCCTGTGTAATTCTTCGCAGTTACCAATGATTTACCCGTTAATTCCGCACCTTTCAGAACCGGAATCGTCTTCCGCGTTTCTGCAAGCGTAAAATTACGCATGTACTATGCGTATAAATGCGTAAACAGTACGTGGAAAATACGATATAAAAATAAGGTGTTTTTACGCTTGACAATAGGGCAGGCAATGATGTAAGTTTGGAAAATGCTTTTTCAATTTGCCCCGAATGCTAAAAGGGACAAAAGTATGCAGAAAATTAAATCTTTCAATTAAAGGCAGAAAAGGGAACATATCCGGCGAGATCAACGCATACTTTAAAAAGCAGAACTTACTTCTTTCAGAATTAATCTTACCCTGTCAACAAGTGAATTGGTTTAGTTATTAAAAGCCGAGCCGGCTTTTAATATAAGCCGCATTGCATATTGGAAATATGAATGAATAAATACGGATAATGCAACGATTAATTACAAACTTAAATTAAAACAAAATGAGCAGCATTGTATCAAAAAAAGGAAAAGGTTGGCTAAAAGATTTACCCGATTTCCGTGACAACCTTCCTTCCACCACCGAGCTTAATAAAAAACAGATTGCACGGGGTATCAGGAAATCGGTAAGCACCATATTAAGTGAGGTTGATGATAAGGCAAAAAAAAGCGCCAAGGCAAAAAGCGCTGGTTTAAGTACTAAAGAAGATCTGAGGCAATGGTGCTCACCCATAGAAGACCAGGGAGAATTAGGTTCATGCACTGCACACGCCGGTATTGGTCTTTACGAATATTATGAACGCAGAGCTTTTGGAAAATATATTGACGGCTCCAGGTTATTTCTTTATAAAGCCACCCGCAATTTACTGGGCTGGAAAGGTGATGACGGCGCGTACCTGCGTACCACGATGGCAGCTTTGGCATTGTTTGGTGTGGTGCCTGAAAAGTACTGGCCTTACGTGGAAAGTAAATTTAATGATGAGCCTGGCGCATTCCTGTATTCTTATGCACAAAATTACCAGGCGCTTCTTTATTACCGCCTCGATGGTGCAGGAGTAAGCAAACCACAATTGCTTGAAAAAATTAAAGATAGCCTGCGTAAAGGTTTGCCGATGATATTTGGCTTTACCTGCTATTCGTCTTTAGACCTCGCAGATGATGGTAAAATTCCCTTTCCTGATAAGAATGAAAATGTAGATGGCGGTCACGCTGTGATGGCTGTTGGGTTTGATGATTCATTAAAAATTGTAAATCCCGGAAATAAAGAAGCTACCACCGGGGCCATCCTCATCAGAAATTCATGGAGCACCGATTGGGGGCAAAAAGGCTATGGCTGGCTGCCTTATGATTATGTGATACACGGCATAGCTGCTGACTGGTGGAGCATGACGAAAGCTGAATGGGTAGATACCAATAAATTCGGATTAAAGCTTTGATCTCATTTTAAAATATTACCCGGAAGCCGAAAAGGGGATTGAAGAGTAGGCGAAGAAAAATGACTATATTATGTTTAACTCTACGGTACTTGATATGGTAATACTGCTATTCTTTACCTACTTTATTA
>JAHEZC010000429.1 GCA_023251275.1 Parafilimonas sp.
TTATTCAACTTATCAATCAACTAATAACTAATCAACTTTAAAATGGCAACAGTAACAAGAGAAAATATCGGTCTGCTCAACGATAAATTAACGGTAAATTTAATGAAGGATGATTATCTGCCAGTCTTCCAGCAAAGCCTGAAGAAATATGCAAAAAGCGCTAACCTTCCTGGTTTTCGCAAGGGCATGGTGCCGTCAGGTTTGATAAAAAAAATGTATGGGCAGAATGTTTTTACAGAAGAAATTTTACGCATCATAGAAAAAGAATTAAATGCTTATCTGGCAAAAGAGCAACCCGACATTTTTGCACAGCCTCTGCCATTGGAAAGTGATGCACGCATGCTTGATGTAAATGATCCGCGTGACTATGCTTTTTCATTTGAAATCGGTTTGAAGCCATCTTTTGAGATTGATATTGACAAAATTTCTGTTATTCGATATAAAATTGAGGTTACTGATGAAATGCTGAACGATGAAACAGACCGTTTGAAAATACGTCATGGGAAAATAACAGAGCCGGAAACTATTACAACCGGTGAGAATATTTTAAATGTTCAGCTTACAGAAACTGATAAGGAGGGCAATGAAACAGAAGGTGGTATCAGCAAAAGCAATTCTTTGCTTCTGAAATATTTTTCTGACCCGGTGCGCACAGAACTGGAAAGTAAAAAGAAGGATGACAGCATTATATTGCAAATAAGTACTGCGTTTGATGAAAAAGAGAGAGAATGGGTAATGAGCGACCTGGGATTGAACATAGAAAATGCAGGCGAGGAAGAGAAGTTTTTTAAAATGACCATTACAAAGATCGGGCTTGTTGAAAAACCTATACCGGATGAAGAATTTTTTGAAAAAGTATATCCCGGAAAAAATATAAAAACGGAAGAAGAATTCAGAAATACCCTGAAAGCTGAAATAGAAGCGTACAATGACAATAAGAGTCGCAAACAGATGCATGACCAGATTTATCATTATTTGATTGATCATATTCAAATGGATTTCCCCGAAAGCTTTTTGAAGCGCTGGCTGCTGACTGGAAACGAAAAACCAAAAACCGCAGAAGAAGCAGAAACAGAATACCCGCCTTTCTTGAACCAATTAAAATGGAGTCTTATAAGCAGTAAACTTTTAGACGATAATAAAATTATTATAAACCCGGATGAAATAAGAGAAGCGGCAATGCAGCATGTAAGCAGTTATTTGGGAGTTCAGGCCGGGTCTGGGGAAAAATGGTTAGAGGATTATGCTGACAGAATGGTGCAGGACCGGAAGTTCATGGAAAGTAGTTATTTCCGCCTGCAAAACGACAAATTGTTTAGTCTCCTTGAAGGCCATGTACAGCAAACTGAACAAACCATAACTGAAAAAGATTTTGCAGAAAAGCTGCACCATCATCATTAAAGTTTCCGCACTATAGCAAGCGGGAAATTATTTTATCTGGTTTACAGAAGATACTGAACAGGTAAAAACTTAATTTTTATACCTAAAAAAATATTTTATGCAAGAATTGATTAACCGCTTAACAGCAGAAGGTCTGACTGAAGAACAGGCTTACAAAGCAATTGAAGTAATAAAAGATTTTGCGAAAGAAAAATTCCCGGTTTTTTCGGGTGCTATCAACAGGCTTTTCGACAAGTACAGCGCAAAAGATGAGGATGACTTTATGCCTTAATGAGTGAACTCTCTGCTGAAAACCAAAAACATGAAGTTACACACTGCCCTTTTGTCGCAAAATCCGGTTTGCATGGTATTTGGTTAATCATTTCGCATATTATAAACTGCTTATCTTCATCACACAAATAAATGACTATGAATTTTGGAAAAGAATTCGAAAAATATGCAATTATGCACAGGGGTATCAGCAGTAATGCGTTACATGGTTACCGGCAACATTCCGTTACCAATTTAACGCCTTACATTATTGAAGAAAGGCCCCTCAATGTTGCCAGTATGGATGTATTCAGCCGCCTGATGATGGACCGCATAATCTTTCTTGGGGAACCCATTGATGATTATGTAGCAAACATTGTAACAGCACAGCTTTTATTTCTTGACAGTACAGATCGTACCCGTGATATCCAGATGTATATCAACAGTCCTGGCGGAAGCGTATATGCCGGGCTTGGTATTTACGATACTATGCAGTTTGTAAGTCCGGATGTATCAACTATCTGCACCGGGATAGCAGCAAGCCTTGGGGCAATATTAATGTGTGCCGGAGTGAAGGGAAAACGCAGCGCATTAAAACACAGCCGTATCATGCTGCACCAACCGAGCGGGGCTATCGGTGGTCAGGCTACAGATATAGAGATCACCGCTAAAGAAATTAAAAAGGTAAAGCAGGAGTTATACAATATTATCGCCCATCATACAGATAAAGATGCAGAACAGGTAGCAATAGATTGTGATCGTGATTTCTGGATGACAGCAGAAGAAAGTAAAGAATACGGATTGGTGGATGAAGTGCTTTTGACAAATCCAAAAAAAGAAAAGAAATAAAACAATTGATTGCATAAATAAAAGCACAGGAACATCCGGATAAAAAATAATCAGCAAATAAAATTCAAAATTCAGATTTTACAATTATGGCAGATTTTAAATATATAATCAATCCTTTTTTAAAGGATGAAGATGAAGAAAACGAAAAGGAAGAAAAGCAGGAACAATCACCGCTGCTTGCGAAAAAACTGGAAAAACTTTTTTTAGAAAAAAGAGCAGTCTATTTATGGGGTGTAGTAGATGATAAATCTGCAAAAGATGTAGTAAGCAAATTGTTATTGCTTGATGCGGATAAACCCGGGCAGGAAATAAAATTTTATATTAACAGCCCCGGAGGAATTGTCACAAGCGGTATGGTAATATATGATACCATCAGGATGATACAATCACCCGTAAGCACTATCTGCATGGGCTTAGCAGCAAGTATGGGTTCTATCTTGCTAAGCGCAGGCGTAAAACGCAAAAGATATATTTACCCGCATGGCGAAGTAATGATCCACCAGCCAAGCATAGGAGGCTATTACCAGGCTACATCTGCCGACATTGAGATTCAGGCGAAGCAGATGCAGAAAACAAAAGAGATCGGCGCCAGAATACTGGCTGAAAATTGCGGCAGGACTATAGAACAAATCTTAAAAGATTTTGACCGGGATTATTGGATGGATGCTAAAGAGGCTGTGGAATATGGTATTGTAGATAAAGTGATTGACAAATTGTAATATTATCAAATATTAAATTTTACCCGGAAAACTCAGTCTTGGGAATGTTTTATTATTTTTGTAAAACAACTACTTAGTCAGGCCTGTTAAATTATTCTGAATACCTATGGCAAAGCAAACAAATCTTCATTGCTCAGTTTGCGGCAGAAGCCGTGATGAGGTAAAGATTCTTATTGCCGGGCAGGAAGACCATATTTGTGAAAACTGTGTGGAGCATGCCCAGGAGATCATTGTGCTAGAATTGCAGCAAAGACAGGAGCAGCAGACTTCG
>JAHEZC010000430.1 GCA_023251275.1 Parafilimonas sp.
ATTTTAATTAACTGCCAGTCTAACTGCATTATCTTACTTATCCGTGACAATGGAATTGGGTTTGATACTGCAAAAAGCTATAACGGAAACGGGCTGACCAATATGAAGAAACGGGCTAATGAAATAAAGGCTGATTTGAAAATTGAATCAGGTGAAGGTAACGGTACATCCATTCAACTTACATTAAAGCTATGAAAGAAATAAGGGTAGCCATATTTGAAGATAACAGTAGCCTCCGGGAGGGTCTATTCAACCTGCTGGAAGCAAGCAACGGATTTACCTGTGTGGGAGCTTTTGCACATTGTGAACATGCAATTGAGAATATTGAAGATACAAGACCGGATGTGATTCTGATGGATATTGAGATGCCGGTGGTAAGCGGCATTGAGGCTGTGAAAAAATTGCGGGAAAAATTTCCTGGTATAAAAATTTTGATGGAAACCATTTTTGAAGATGATGATAAAATTTTTCAAAGTATCTGCAATGGCGCACAAGGATATATTTTGAAAAATACTCCGCCTGATGAAATATTGGATTCAATAAAAGATATTTATGAAGGCGGGGCGCCCATGTCTCCTGTTATTGCCAGTAAAGTGCTTGGCATTTTCCGCTACAATCTTTCAGGTAATACAAATGATTCTTTTAATCTTTCCATCCGTGAGAAAGAAATTTTAAAATGCCTCGTGGAAGGGATGAGTTATAAAATGATTGCAGCCACCTGCTTTATCAGCCCCGATACGGTAAACGGGCACATTAAAAACATTTACAGAAAATTAGAAGTGCATTCAAAATCTGAAGCAGTGGTAAAAGCGATTAAGGGGAAGATGGTGTGAAGAGCATAAAAACTTATTAAGGTTAATTGGATATTGCAGCACAATAAAATTCTATGGAAACTTTCTGAAAACAGTATAACGCAAAATCATTTCCAGTACAATCAGGACTATGCCGATCATTAATGGCAAAAAATATTTATCGGTAAACCTGTCATAAGCAGTCACCTGCACCTTTGATTTTTCTAATTGGTTGATGCTTGCATAGATTTTTTGAAGGGCATCTTTATCGGTTGCATGAAAATATTGTCCGCCGGTTTGCCTGGCCAGTGTTTGAAGCAGGGCTTCATTGAATTCCAGTTTCTTTTTTTGTGTAACGGGCCCCAGCGGGGAATCAATCACTTCTTCGATTTCTCTTTCGGTACCAATACCAATGCTGTAAACCTTTATTTTATACAACTGTGCCATTTGCATGGCTACATCAGGAGGAATTGTTCCGCCAAAATCAACGCCATCCGTAAGCAGAATAATTATTTTGGTTTTTGATTGACTATTGCGCAGCCTGTCCACACTTGTCGCAAGTCCCGAACCGATTGCTGTTCCTTCATCCTGCAGGTAACCGCTTGCGATATTTTGTATCTGCGATAGTACGGTGTTGTGATCTGTAGTGATAGGACATAAGGTAAAACTGAGATTGCTGAAAATTACAATACCGATTCTGTCGCCCGGCCTGCCCCTGACAAACTGCAGCGCCACTTCCTTTGCAGCCTCAAGACGGTTTGGCTGAAAGTCTTTCTCTGTCATGCTTCCGCTGATGTCGAAGCATAAAATAATATCAATACCCTCACCTGTTATTTGTTCTTCTGTAAACTTTTTTTGCGGCCTCGCCAGTGCGATGATCAGGCAGATGATTCCCATGCATCTTAATATAAAAGGCAAAGGACGCAATGCAGTTCTCATGCTTTGCGTATCCTGCATGAAATGTGTGGTAGTTACCAGCATGGATGCCTGCATTTTGCGGTTACGCCGGATATATTCAACTACCATTACAGGTACGAGCAGCAATAAGCCCAGTACCCATGCGTAAGCAAATTCAATATTTCTGAACCACTCGGTTAACATTTTCAGTTTATGTGTTGCATTAAGTCATCAAAATTTTGTAAAGATTTGATTGCTGTATGCACTGCTTCTTTATTTTGGTCTTCAGCCGGAATATATTTTGCAAATTTCACCGCATCTGAAAGACGCAGTAACTGGTAGAATTTTGTACGCATACTTTCCTGCTGAAGATATACGCTTAGCTGTATCATTAATTCATCGCTTGTTGATTGCAATGCATGTATATGAAATTCTTCTTCAAGAAAATCCCTGCAGATAACATCCAGCTTTGAATAAAATAATTTTGTTTGTTTTTTTGCAGGCAGGTTTTCTTTTTGCAGCACTTCAATTTTCTCCATCGCTCTTTCAAGCGGAGTCCCCCTTAGAAGTGGCTTTGCGACAATGACGGCTTTTTGTTTTTTCCTCATCAACCGGATGAGCGCAATGACAGAAAGTAACGTTACCAGTGCAATGATGCCGATGATCCAGGGATTGTTCTGAACTTTCACTTCAATAATATCTTTTATATCATGATAACCGGCAAGGTTTGAAACATCTACCGGCAACACTTCAATGCTGATATCGCTGGCTTTTATCTGTGTTTGTGCACCGCTCGCTTTATCTTGCGCAGTCAATATAAGCGGAGGAAGTTGCCATTTCCCCGAATCAAAAGAAGTTATTGTGATCTCCTGTACGTAAGTAGTAAGGCCGCCGACATCAATCGTGTCAACGGCTTGCCGTTTTACGACTTCAATATGATTGATTGTATCGGGTACATGAAACCAGGAGACAATAAAAGAAGTTCTTGGATTAAAATCTTCCAGTTTCAACTGAAGGATTATCTGTTCGCCTAATAAAATTTTTTCCCTGTCAACTGTTGCAGAAGCTTGTTGAGCGAAAGAAGATACAACGCAGAAAGTGAAAAGTGAAAAATGAAAAATATACAAGGCAATTCGTTTTGACGCTGTCTTGTTGCCGATTGCCGATTGCCGATTACCGATTGCCGATTGACCATTCACGCTTATGCCCTCCTGATAAAAAATTGCTGTAAAGCTTTTACATAGTCCTCACCAGTAGCTAACTGTATCAGGTCTGCTCCCGCGTTAAAAAAATTTTCTCTTGCATCATCGCGTATCTTCAGGAATTGCCGGTTATATCGAACACGGGTTACAGTGTCATTCGTATCAAGCCAGACCATGCTCCCGGTTTCTGCATCGTGAACCTGTATCAATCCAACTTGTGGTAAATGCTCATCACGCTTGTCATAGACCTGTACACCAATTACATCATGTCGTCTCGCTGCAACACGAAGCGCGTCCCTATAGCCCGCATCAGCAAAATCGCTTAAAATAAATACAATACTTTTATGCTTTGTAGTGTTGTTGAGAAACTGTAATGCTTTTACAATATCCGTATTGGCAGATCTTGGCTGAAATGTCAGCAATTCCCGCACCATGTACAGTACATGGTCTCTTCCTTTTTTTGCAGGGATATATTTTTCCACCTTATCACTGAAGAAAATCAATCCTGCCTTATCATTATTATTAATAGCTGAAAATGCAAGTACTGCACATATTTCTGTGATGAGGTCTTTTTTTGTCTGGCGGAATGTGC
>JAHEZC010000431.1 GCA_023251275.1 Parafilimonas sp.
TCAAATCATCATAAGGCTTTTTCGTGCCGGGCAAAAAATGCTGCACAATGTTTCCTGTATAGCGGTTAACACCATACATTCCTCCAAACGCTATGGTAACCCACAACAGCGTTGTATCCTTTATATCTTCCCTGATCCTGCTTACACTTCGATTCGGATAACCAGGGAAATAAAATGTGTTAATGGGAAGCTGATCAAAATTCAAGGTATATAAACCCGAGTTTGTGCTTATCCACAACTGGTTTCTTCCATCAAAAAAAACATAGTTTATGCCTGTCAGAGGCATGCTGATCGGAAGGGATGGATTATAACTGTAGTAGTTTATAAAACGTTTTGTTTTTGTGTCAAACACTGCAAGTTCCTGTTCGGTACCCATCCATAACAGGTTTTCCAGACCCGGGTAATTTATACATACCAGGGATGCAATATTTCTTACAGGGGATATATTTGTATTTTTATTATCAAAAGAATAATCGGTGAATTTTTTTGTAGTAAAATCATATTCTCTGAAAGGCCTTTGCCAGGAACCCATCCAGGCATGACCGGCGCCATCGTCATAAAAAGAAGAAAGACCGTAGTTTTTATCGAGCATTGTAACAATATGGCTTTTACGGTTAAAAAGTGAAAGGCCATGATAGCTGTCGAACCAGAAATTTCCTTCATGATCTTCAAAAAAATAATCAATGGAAACTGCCCTTATATTCGGGGGCATACTGTCAATAAGGTAAGAAGTAATTTGAAAAGTCTGCAGGTCAATTGTATTCAGCCGGTTCCAGGTGCTGAACCACAATGAGCCATTATGCGCCACTACTACTCTCAGTGCACGGTTTTTGACAAATTTTTTTTCAGGAAGGCTCCAATTCCGGAATTTCCCGGTATTCGGATTGTACATAGAAAGGCCATAGTAGGTGTCTGCCCATATACGGCCCAGTGAATCTTCAGCAACAGAATTTACAGAATTACTAAGAAGTGAATTACTGTCTGCAGGGTTGTGTGAGAATATTTTAAATTCTGCACCATCAAAGCGGTCAATGCCATTTTGTGTAACAATCCAAAGGTATCCTTTCTTATCTTTTATAATTGTGCCCGCATGGTTGTCTGATAATCCATTTTCTGTAGTGAATTTATTAAAGCGCAGATTGGCTGGTAATTGCTGCGCTTGTATTACAATACAAATCAGCAACAAAAAAAGTATGACGGATACTTTGCAGTAATTTTTACTCATGGAGATATTGATGTTAGATTGCCTTAGTCACTTTATGTTCACAATGCATTATAAATCTTTAAAAATGATTGAAACAATATACTTTCTGCAAACCATCTATTGCAAAAATTACAGCGAATGGATTTACAATTTACAACAGTTTAGTTTGGGCACTGAAAATAATATTTTATTTCGATGGATAAACTGTGCAGTAAAAACTTTCCATGAAATGCGAATAATAAAAGTCAGTGAATTAATATCGCTCATGTCTGCTTCAAAGACTTGCAATATTTTCTTTTTGCCTGTCTATGGGAAAAGCAAGCATAAATTCTGCGAAAATAAATGGCAAATAATTGGCGCATTATGAACTGCACAATAAGGTGCTTCATTTTATAAGCTGAATAAATTTATCAATATGAACCTTTGCATTGTGATGAACTGTATTGAGTAAATTCGTGCCGCTTATCAGTGAATGAGCCAGGGTCCGCAGCTAACACAAAAAGCTAATTGTGATACCCCCGGCGAGAATGAAAACCCATTTTCCATTTGGAAATATTTTACCGGGATAATGATGGCAGATTCTGTTTGATCGGGTCTGTCCGGTTGTATCGGTTCAACATCCTTTGTTGAAATTCTTGTATAGAAGCCGATGTTTAAGAAAATGATTTATGCATTTTTTTTATAAAATGCAGGTATTACTAATTCATGATTCGCAAAAGCGCAACTAAATCTGAATTTTCATCTTCCCGTTGATGCCATTTTTCCATTTGTTTTATTAATGTGTCCATTTACTCCAGAAGATTTTCCGGGAGAAACTCCTCATCGTAATATATCTGTTTGAAGTTAATTCTGTTTATATGAAAAAATAAATGCTCAGCTTATGGAATTAACGGGCAAAAATATATTTGCCAAAAAGCTTGTATTTGTTATGCTGAGTTAATACCTTGTACGTTGAATTAAATTGAAACCTTAATCAGCTTGGAAATAAATAAATATTTATTAAGCTTCAATTGACCGGTACAGGTTATAATTATGATGATTTTAATGTATTGATACTATAGCATAAGTTTTTTCATTTTTAAATTTTCAAAAACCCAAAACATGACAATTAAAATCAAGGCAGGATTTGTTGCTATTTTGCTGTTAATCGGCATTTCCTGCTCAAAAGAAAACACTAACAGCACTTCTTCCGTTTCCGCACAAGCCTCTGATGAATTGCAAGGGTCTGAATTACAGTCAGCTATTGATGAGTCAAGCCCATTTGCAGTTAAAGGAGATTGGACGTTTTATTATGATTGGTATTGTACCGGGGTTCCGCCCTCAACTACAATGAAGTTCAAAAAGAATGGGACATTTTTAACCGGATTTGGTGAAACCGGACAATGGATATCCGGAAGTGGTATTGTCGCTTTCCATTACGATGGTTATAATACTGTCTATTCAGGTAAAACGAAAAGTGGACAAATTACCGGAATTATGGCAGATTATCTGGTCCCAATTTCTCAAGGTTGTTTCGATATGACGAAAGGTATTGCTAAGGGATTCACAGGAGAACATATTCCAGGATTACCTTATTCCAGCAGAGTATCTTCCTCTTCTACACAGACCACCGGTGAATTACAGTCAGATGAATCAGAGTCAGCTATTGATGCGTCAGAATCATTGGTAGTGAGAGGAGATTGGACGATTTACTATGATTGGGGATGTACGGGGATTTACGGGTCAACTACAATGAAGTTCAAAAAGAATGGGACATTTTTAACCGGATTTGGTGAAACCGGACAATGGATATCCGAAAGTGGTATTGTCGCTTTTCATTTCGATGGACTTAACACAACCTATTCAGGTAAAACGAAAAGTGGACAAATTACCGGAATTTTTGCTGACTATCAGACCGTGAATACGCAGGGTTGCTTCTATATGACAAAAGGAATAGCGAAAGGATTCAAAGAAGACCATATTCCGGGACAGCCCTATGCCAGCGGGAAGAAATAGATCACATTTATGAATTTGATAAGGTCGAAGTAATTAATTTTTCATCAGGGCGTAAATATGAATGTTGCTTGCAACAGCTTATGTGCGCCTTGATGAATATTTTTATCATTGCAAGGCCTATTGCGCCGATCCGTTGATTATGAAGCATTATTGGCTTCTCATAAGCTGCTTAAATTCAGGCTCTCCTAAGACACAGAAAATACAGATGAAAGCCAGCCTGTGATTTGTGATTGTATAGATATTATTCTTTCTGAACACTAATGCATTTTTACATTTACTGTA
>JAHEZC010000432.1:0-1715 GCA_023251275.1 Parafilimonas sp.
ATTAAAACAAGAAGAACAGAAAAACGGATATTTACAAAATAGCTCTCGAAATAATTTCTTTCATTATCTCATTGGCGCCTGCATATATTTTCTGCACCCTGCAATCAGCATAAGCACGGGCTATCCAGTATTCCCAAACATAGCCGTAACCACCATGGAACTGTAAACACTCATCCACCACTTTACACTGAAGATCGGTCATGGCATATTTTACCATTGCAGCAGTAGGTATATCCAACTCCTTTTTCAGGTGTAACTCAATGCATTTATCAACAAAAATTCTTCCTATCTGAGTTTCTGTGGCCATTTCTGCCAGCTTGAAACGTGTATTCTGAAATGCTGAAATAGGTTTGCCAAAAGCAATACGTTCTTTTGTGTACTGTATGGTTTTTTCTATTGCGATTTCAGCGCTTATTATCGCCATAATTCCTACCAGTAGCCTTTCTTGTGGTAACTCCTGCATAAGATAATTAAATCCTTGTCCTTCTTTCCCCAACAGGTTGGATACAGGGACTTTTACATTATCAAAAAACATTTCGCAGGTATCCTGGGCCTTCATTCCGATTTTCTTTAAAGGTTTACCTTTAGAAAAGCCAGCCATACTGGATTCCATTAGTAACAAACTGGTTCCTTTTGCTCCTGCATTAGGATCGGTTTTTACCACCACTATCACCATATCACTCATGTAACCATTGGTAATAAATGTTTTGGACCCATTTACAATATAATGATCTCCTTGTTTTACTGCAGTTGTTTTTATTCCCTGCAAGTCGCTGCCGGCAGAAGGCTCACTCATAGCAATGGCTGTGATGGCTTCACCGCTTACCATTTTTGGGAGCCATGTTTTCTTTTGTTGTTCAGTTCCATAATGTAGGATATAAGGGGCAACAATATCAGAATGTAAAAAGAAGCCGGGACCTGTACAGCCGGTTTTAGAGAGCTCTTCAATAATAACTGCGCTATAAAGGAAATCTAATCCGGGCCCTCCATATTCAACTGGAGTACCCGGGCAAAGAATACCCATTTCTCCGGCTTTCAGCCATACTTCTCGAGATACCTGCCCATCCTGCTCCCATTGATCATGAAAAGGAACAACTTCTTTCTGAAAAAAATCTTTCACTGCATCTCTGAGCATTTCATGCTCTTCTGTAAATAAAGTACGTTGTATCATTTATCTGGTTATTAGTTTATAGTTATGGCCAATTGTTTTGCGTGAGGGATAGTAACGGAAATCCTTTTTTTAATTAAAAAAAAGATTGCAGTGAATAGCCCGCCCCCGATTTTTATCGGGGGCACGCCCCAAATTTATAAAATTATTTTAGACTTCTTTAAGTGTTCAATTTCTGATTTCGAATAACCAATTGCCAAAAGTTCCTGTTCGGTATGCTCTCCATGAAGAGGCGCAGGCATTTCGGCCTTAAAATCAAAGTTGCTGAATTTAAGCGGCAAGGCAAACTGTAATACCTCTTCTTCATCCTGATTTTTAACTGTTGCAATCATATTGCGTGCTTTGACCTGCTCGTTATTCAATGATTCTTTCAAAGAAAGAACCGGAGATACGCAGCAATCAATAGTTTTAAACTTATCTGTCCAATATTGACGCGTATTGCTTTTAAAAATTGCAGCTACTTCATCGTGCACTTTTTGAGCTTCCTCGTCAGCTACCATGTGAAGAAAGACAAGGTCAGCCCTGTCAACGGCCATACAGAAGCGTT
>JAHEZC010000432.1:1725-3480 GCA_023251275.1 Parafilimonas sp.
CCCAAAACTTAAACTCGAGAGCACCGAGAGCCATGAATTTATTGTCGGACGTTTCATAGATGGAATAGCAGGGTAAAGCGCCAGTTAAAAAACCATGCTCACCGTGGTTTACCTGTGCTAATGCCGTTGTTGCGTGTGCTAACACTCCATCCATCATTGCCACATCAATATACTGCCCCTCCCCTGTCATTTTTTGCTGTACAAGTGCTGCCAATATTCCCATAGCAGCATTCATAGCACCTCCCACAATATCTGCAATTTGAAAATTTGGAATAGAAGGATATTCATTGTCACGATCAAGCACTCCCGCATAAGCGCAATAATTAATATCGTGCCCGGCAATATCACGATATGGGCCTGTTTGACCATAACCGGTGATGGAGCAGTAAATTAGTTTTGGATTGTTTTTTTTAAGTGAGTCGTAATCGATACCCAGCTTATTCACCACTCCTGGCCGGAAACCTTCGACTACTATATCCGCTGTTTCCGATAATTTCAGGAAAATTTTACGGCCTTCTTCTTTTGTAAGATCAATTGCTAAAGAACGTTTATTGCGATTTACAGAGTTAAAAAAAGTGGAGTTATTTTTTTGCATGGGAGGCATCATTCGAGCATAGTCTCCAATTGAAAGCTCCTCAATTTTCAGAACATCAGCGCCCATATCAGCCATGTGAAGCGTGCACATGGGACCCGGTAAAAGCCGGGTAAGATCTAAAATTTTTATTCCGCTTAAAGGTTTTTTTTTCAAACGTAGAGATTTTGAGTATAATGAATTTGTGTTAAATAGAATTAATTAAGCGCCTGTTTAAATTCCCCTCAAAATTTTATTTTCCCCACCTCACATTCTCGACTCCGCTCGAATTGACAACGTGCCAAGTCATTTCGAGCGGAGTCGAGAAAAGTGTGAAAGCGAAATTATATATAAATTACTAAATTTAAACGGGCTCTAAATTTTTACAACAATATAATATTCCATTTTATTATTGTCGCCTAAATACTTTTTGAAACTGAAAACAGCTCCTGACTTATGATTATAATAAAAAGTTTTTACCGGGATGTTATTATATTGGGAGTCTTCTGTTTTTGAATAAACGCAGTTTGATTTTATTTTATCAACTAAGGAATCAAAATACTCCGGTAATTCAGCACCAATTGTTATCATCCTGGTACATTCCATCATTTTGTCACGAACTAATTTCTCACAAAAAGAAATAATAACAGTGCATTTTTTTCCGGAATAATAGTACCTGTTGCAGTTGCTAAGATCAATGTGCTGGTCGGCGACAGCACTTTTAAATAAATCGTTGTAATTCTCCTTTTGTGAAAAAGTAAGCCCCTTTTTCTCCATGCAACTAAATACATCAGCCGGGAAATCAACCGTGCTGGAAAAGCTTAACATATCAGCAAATGTTATTTTCGTTCCTTGTGCATTTGTTATGGTAAAAAAAGAAAAAAGAGAAATGCCCAGAATAATTATTTTTGTTTTCATTTTTTAGATTTTTTTAATGGCATTAAAATGACATAAATATTTCCAATCATTATGAAACTGTTTAAATTTTAATCAAATATTTTGTAATTGCAAACGCAATGTCTTCGACAGGCTCAGACTGACCGCGCGCGATGTCATATTGAGCTTGTCGAAATATTTGCGATGGCTTCAGAATAGGCAAACTGTATTTTGGTTAATCTAAATTTAAACAGACTCTATATTTTTTCAGTACCGAAAAGTTTTGTAATAAAATTTAAATACGCCCG
>JAHEZC010000433.1 GCA_023251275.1 Parafilimonas sp.
CTTTTGTTGATATTAAAGATAACCGTGCCTGGCTGCACAATGAAGCAACCGATACCATCAATTTACGAAAGCTGAGTGAACTAAAGAATAAAAATCCTGCATTGAAAATATTGATCTCCGTCGGCGGGTGGTCATGGAGTAAACATTTTTCTGACGCAGTTTTAACTGATACAGCTACTAAAAACTTTGCATCAAGCGCTATGGATATTGTGGCAAAATATAATCTTGATGGTGTGGACATAGACTGGGAATATCCCGGCATGATTGGCGACAGTAATACATATCGCCCCGAAGACAAAGAACACTACACCCTTCTTTTCAAAAACTTCAGGCAAGGCCTCGACAGTCTTAATAAAATTACGCACAATAAATATTTTGTAACCACTGCTGTTGGCGGTTCGCAGGAATATATAGACCATACTGAAATGGATAAGGTGCAACAGTATGCTGATTATATAAATATAATGAGCTATGATTATGCAGATGGCAGCGACAGTATTTCAGGACATCATACCAATTTATTTCTATCAAATGAAGCAGCAGCAAGATATTCTGCAGACAAATCCATACAATCATTTATGGCAGCAGGTGTGCCGCCTGAGAAAATTGTTATAGGTATTGCATTTTATGGCAAGGGATGGCAAATGGCATCAACTGATAATAATGGTTTATACCAGAAGGCGCTGAAACCTGCACGGGGCGGAGGCTTTACTTATTTAAAAGACAGCGTCATAAATAGAAATGGTTTTGTAAGATATTGGGATACCTCTGCTAAGGCTCCCTATCTGTTCAATGCAGAGAAAAAATTTTTTATGTCTTACGACGATGAAGAATCAGTGAAAAACAAATGTGAATATGTAAAACAACATAACCTTGCCGGTGCAATGTTTTGGGAATATAACAGTGATAAAAAAGAATACCTGCTCAAAACAATTGCTGATGAATTTAATTATACAAAAAAATAAAAGAACTATTGTTACAATACAGCAGGGTAAATCCATTAAGCTTTTCTTCTAATTGCACATATCATGACTGCAGCAGGCATTGATCTCGGAGGTACTAAGCTCTCGCTGGCTGTTTTTTCTGATGAAGGAAAAATGCGGTATAAAGAAACAATGCCTTTGAATAACCGAAGCGGAAAACAAGCCGGTCAATTCATCACCGGTGCAATAAAAGAATTATTGATTCGGCAAAATGATAATGGAAATATTATTCATTCAATAGGCATTGCAGTGCCCGGTATCAGCCGAAGCAAAACAGGCACAGTGTGGGCGCCCAATATTACCGGCTGGGATGAATACCCGCTTTTGGAAGAAGTACAGCAGGTATGTGATGGAATTCCTGTCACTATTGACAGCGACCGTGCCTGTTATATTCTGGGTGAGTCCTGGCAGGGAAATGCAAAGGGCTGTAAAGATGCTGTTTATCTCGCTGTTGGTACAGGTATTGGGGCAGGTATATTGACAGGAGGCAGCATCCTGCGCGGTGCACATGATATAGCAGGAGCAATAGGATGGATGGCGCTTGCCAAACCATTTGATATTAAATATATTTCCTGCGGATGTTTTGAATACCATGCTTCTGGAGAAGGCATTGCAAAAGTTGCAAAGGAAATACTGGAAAATAATAATACATATTCAGGACAACTAAATAACAAACCAATGACTGATATAACCGCTCATGATGTATTCAGTGCTTATGAAAGCAATGATCTTGTTGCAATAGCAGTAGTAAAACAATGCACAGAATTTTGGGGAATGGCGATAGCAAACCTTGTAAGCCTGTTTAACCCGGAAAAAATTATTTTGGGTGGTGGTGTTTTTGGACCCGCTATCAAATTCATTTCGCATATACGAGAAGAAGCATGCAGGTGGGCACAACCCGTGAGTATTCAACAGGTAAGCATTGAAGCATCTGCACTCGGAACAGATGCGGGTCTGTACGGTGCAGCATTACTTGCCTTACAAAAAATAAATCCCGGTATATCCGCCTGAGATGTATAAAAGAAATCTTGTTTTTGCAGGGGCCTGTCTTGGCATCCTGCTATTTGGCATCGGCCTCATTACATTAGGCTCTGTGGCAGGTGACCTGAAAGAAAAATTCAGGCTCGATGAAATAACCTCCGGCACTTTGTTTTCCATTATGCCAATCGGCATTTTGGCCGGTTCATTATTATTCGGGCCGGTGTGTGATCGCTATGGTTATAAACTATTATTGATATTGGCATGCGCCGGAATGTTTGCAGGATTCGAAGGCATAGCTTATGCTTCTTCACTCACATTCCTTAAGTTGTGTATCTTTTTATTTGGCGTTTCCGGTGGTATTCTGAATGGTGCAACCAATGCAGCAGTAGCAGATATAAGTACGGATGCCAAAGCAGCAAACCTGAGCCTGTTAGGTGTCTTTTTCGGAATAGGCGCATTGGGGATGCCTTTTATACTTGGAATACTGAAGCATCGCTATTCATTTGAACAAATACTGGCATCGGCAGGCGCATTAACAATACTCATTGGAATATATTATCTGTTTATACAATTCCCTGCATCAAAAAAGGAACAGGGCTTTGCGATTACGAAGAGCAGCGGGTTGTTTAAAAGCAGTGTTTTGATCCTGATCGCTTTTTTCCTTTTTTGCCAGGGAAGTTTTGAAGCAATTATCAATAACTGGACAACCACTTATCTTACTGCACAATTATCTGTCACCGAAAGCAATGCATTATACGCATTGTCGCTTTATGTTGCGGGAATGACTGCAATGCGCTTTTTCTGGGGAACTGTACTTAGAACTGTCCCGCCTGCGAAAATGATCATGGCTTCATTTGTATTCATACTTGCCGGGATAACTTTATTAAAATTTGGCAGCTCGTTTAATTTTGACTTGACAGGATTGATATTAACAGGCATCGGTTTGGGGGCAGGCTTCCCCGTCATGCTGGGTGTAACAGCGAGTTTGTATGCAGAACGTTCCGGCACTGCATTTAGTTTAGTATTGGTTGTTTCATTAGCAGGTAATATGATGGTAAATTACATGATGGGTATTATAGCAAATCGCTACGGTATCAATCACCTTACAACGGTTGCCTTTGCAGAACTGATCGTGATGTTTCTGTTGGCTTTATTTATTTTCAAAAAAATTAATAATTCGCAGGAAATGATTGTTGGCAAATGAAAAGAATGAAGATTTTAAAAGAAAAATCTCTTGCAACGTTTTAATTCAAATTCTTGTCAGGCGATAAAAGACTATAATGCGACCGATACTTTCAATTACATTTTGCCTGGCATTGCTGACATATTCTTGTGAAAAAAATTCGACTTTTATAATTCCGAATGGGACTTATTCGGGAACATTTCAAAGATTAACTGTTACAAATGGACAAGTTTCAAATGTGACAATTACTTTTTCAGAAGGTAATTAGTGTCAGAAAGTAAACGCCATGAGGCAGGTTCCACTTGAGTTTCACGGGTTTCTAAGTT
>JAHEZC010000434.1 GCA_023251275.1 Parafilimonas sp.
GCTTTTCTGGAACAGGTGCAAAACAGGTTGGGCAAAATTTTCATCATGTATGGCCGCGTCCCATTCTTTTATTATGTATGTCATCTTTATCTCATTCATATAATTTGTGTGATCTTCTTTTTTGTATCAGGAAATGGTGCAGATAAAATTGTTGACAGAAATACGCCCTTTTTATTCCGTCCCCTGGACTTCGGGTTTAATCTGTGGGTGGTATATTTAGTGTGGTTATTTGCAGTAGTTGCATTGTATTGGCCATGCAGGTGGTTCAACCGGTATAAAAGTACACACCGCCAATGGTGGTTGAGTTATGTGTAAATGCTAATGATAATAATCTGAATTATTCCATTTCTGCAATAATATTTTAGATGACCTCAAACAAGAGTACCCGCAATCAGGAAGAGTCCGGTACAATTTTTTACTTTTTGCTCCAGTAAGACAACAGGTGAAAGATCACTATGATAAAAATTCAAAGACCTTCTTTTGAGATAATGATCCGTCTTATGCGGACGAAGAATCTGTTTTTATAAATTTTGCTGAATGAAAATCTTCGTGAGTGCATATACGTCACACATTCAGCCCGCCGCATACGCTGATCACCTGCCCGGTAATATATGAACTCAAATTGCTGGCGAGAAATAATGTGGTATTGGCAATTTCTTCTGTTTTTCCAAAACGGCCCAGCGGAATTTTTTTTAGAAAATCTTCTGCACCGCTGCCTTCCTTTAAATAATGAGTCATGTCTGTTTCCACAAAACCTGGGGCTATGGCATTGCAACGGATATTGCGGCTGCCTAATTCCAGTGCGACAGATTTGGTAAACCCGATAATGCCCGCTTTACTTGCTGCATAACTTGCCTGGCCTGCATTTCCGCGGACACCGACAATGGAACTCATATTAATAATGCTTCCTGATTTCGCTTTCATCATCGGACGAATAACCTGCTTCGTCATATTGTACACACTTTTCAAATTGGTCAGCATCACCTCATCCCATTGATCGGGTGAGAGCCTCAGCAATAAATTATCTTTACTGATGCCTGCATTATTCACACACACATCAATACTGCCAAATTCTTTCAACACTTCAGTTACGAAGGCTTCGCAGGCTGCAAAATCACCTGCATTGGTTTTATATGCTTTTGCTTTTACCCCTAAGCCTGTTAATTGTGATTCCAAAGCTGTTGCTTTTTCTGCACTGCCATCGCTGACATAAGTGAATGCAACATGGGAACCATGTTCAGCTAATTTGAACGCAATAGCTGCGCCAATGCCACGAGCGGCGCCGGTAACTATCGAAATTTTGTTGTCAAGTAATTTCATGTCTCAGCTTTTTATGATGTCCTGAATCTGTTTTTTGAACCAATTGGTTTTTGCAAGCTCAATTTTTGACAAATTTTGTCGCTCATTAAGTTGTGTCGCATAATCCTTTACCGGAAACACTTTATAAAAATTTTCAAAAATATCGCTTTTCAGATAGTTCTCGATTTCTGCTACCTGTTCAAAGTTTTCGGATGAACTGGTAAATCTTTTTTGCAATTTGCTGTTTTGAAATTCAGGCTCTTTAAAAAATGGATACGATAGCCTTGTTACTGCAAGTTTCCGAATAAGTTCTTCTATCACTTTATTTTTCTCAATATTAAGATTTTTCTTGTATTCGATTGGATCAAAAAAGTTGTTTTCGTTTTGATAATATTCTAATAGATTGTCCGGATGAAAAAGATAGTTTTCAATAGAATAGAACCGAATAATTTTTAATGACTTGTACTGGTTTTCAATCTCATTAATGTCATTATCAGTCAAAAAATCTCTGTCTATTATGCCTGCAAACCTGCCATTTTTTACTTTGTGATAAACTCCGGTCTTCCCATTTTCCTGAACGAATAAAGTATTTGAAATATTCAACTCACTGTAAATATGCCTGTCTTTATTTTCTACAAAAAATATTTTATAGTCTCTAAACAATAGTGGAAGTATTTCTTTATTTACAGCAATTTCATATATGTCAGGATTATCTTTTGGGATAGGAAATAAAACTTTTGAAAAATCAAAGTCGAAATCATCAAAATCAAAAATAGCTGAGTGATCAATTTCTTTTGCATATTGAATAAACCCTAATGAATGCGAAGCAGTCCAAAATTGACAGTTATTTGGTATCCAATGCTCAACTATTTCCTTGATAAAATTGTATTGAAGCTGTGTATTGAGGTGCAAATCTATTTCGTCAAAAAAATAAATCGTATCTTGATAATATTCAGATCGAGCAACAAGATTGATTAGAATATTAAAAACTTCCTTTTCACCTGCACTTAATATATCATAATGAACTGTAGAAACTCCTTTGTCAAAAAGTATTTGGGCAACTTTCCCATCTAATGGAGGCAGCAGCTCTACTAACTTTAATTTAGTCCCATTTTCTTTTGGAAAAATATTATCCAGTGCGTCATTAATTCGTTTGATATATTTGGTTTTAATATCTTTTGTACTTATGTCATTTCCAGAAAAAACCTCCCGCAAGATATCGCCGGTAATTTTTTCTAAATCGTTTTCAAATCTGTTATCTCTTTCAATAAAGCTGATTGGCCGGTCAGTATCACTTGAGATATCAAATCTTTCCTCCCCTAAACGAGTTCTTGTTAAACGGGGGATTTGTCTGAAACTTGTTCTTCCATAAAAACCATTTTTAATCGTTTTATTATGTTGCCAAACCTGATTTTGTCTTATTATTTGTTCACCATCATGAGTTAGTAAGATTACAGTAGTATCTTCTTCTAAAACTTTTTGAAAATATTCTAATTTGCTTGTTGAGGTGTTTTTTGCGATCCCTGATAGAAATTCAAAGGCATCGAAAACACTGCTTTTCCCACTCCCATTACTCCCTATTAGCAAAACAAGTTTTGCATTTTCAGGTATGTCCTGTAATGTTAAATCAGTAAACCTTTTGAAATTTTTTAGTTGCAGACTTTTTATTTTCATTTGCCAAATTTCATAAAAGTTTTTATCTCATCAATATATTTCCTGTCGTTGCTAAGTCTTGGTACTTTGTGCTGGCCGCCAAGTTTTCCTTTGCTCCGCAGCCATGCCGTAAATATTCCTTTTTCTATTGAATGAACAACAGGCATGCGCAAAGCGATATCCTTGTGCCGCTTGGCTTCATAATCGCTGTTTACAAATTGTAGTGCTTTATCAAGTTCATGGGTAAACTGATACAGGTCTGCAGGCGCCTTATCAAATTCAATCAGCCATTCGTGGGCCCCATTAACCTGCTCACTGAAATAAACAGGTGCAGCAGTATAATCATTCACAACAGTGTCTGTCTTTTCGCAGGCAATAGCGATAGCCTTGTCCGAATTATCTGCAATTACCTCTTCACCAAATGCATTGATAAAATGTTTTAATCTGCCGCTCACTTTTATTCTGTAAGGTTTCAGACAGGTGAATTGAATCGTATCACCAAGTAAATAACGCCACAACC
>JAHEZC010000019.1 GCA_023251275.1 Parafilimonas sp.
GCAGAAAAAAAACAATGGCGCCTCCGCCGGTTAATCCTGCAATCGGCACAATGAAAAAGGTAAGTATAAGATTAATGCCAAGGCTCCACTTATCGGTGCCACCGAATTCAACCGTGCTTTTCAGGAAAAGATAATTGAGAACTGTGATCAATTCCCCGAATACCAGCCATGCAATAATAATATACCATACTGTTTTCCATTTTATGCGTTGAACTTCGCGCAACTTTTTCATGTTTTGGCGGGAATGCGTATAGCTAAATTACAAAAGTGATTGCAATACATAGTACGGAATAAAGCCCGGAATGGATTTTTTCATTTTTTCAAATGTTGCTCAAACTGCGATTAAAATTTTATTTTGTGGAATGAAAAATATCATCACAAAAAATCCCATCGCTTCGCTCGGTTATAATTTCATTAAACCTCAATATTTACCCAAAGGCAAAAATGAATATTACCTCCGTAATATGCAGAATCGCAGCGGGATTGATTACCGCAATCTTTCAGCTTACGAAATCGAAGTGCTGGTGCGGAATGGAAATACAAGCGATGACTGGAATAAATTTTTGGTGAGTGATGCGTTCAATCTGGAGTTGGTGAAGGACTGCAAGTTTTTCGGGCTGGTGCGCATCGGCAAACTTCAGCCCTATTATCTTGAGTTCAGCGATATGAAATACAGGGTGGGTTTTTATAATTCCACTATAGTGAGTTCAGATTTCGGAGATAATGTGGTTGTGGATAATGTGAATTATCTTTCACACTTCATCATCGGTAATGAAGTAATCGTGGTAAATGTGAATGAACTCACCACCACTGATCATGCAAAATTCGGAAATGGTATCATCAAAGATGGCGAAGCGGAAGACATTCGAATCTGGTTGGAAATATGCAATGAAAACGCCGGGCGCAGTGTGATGCCTTTCAGCGGCATGCTTCCCGGCGATGCTTATTTATGGAGTAAATACCGGGATGATAAAGAGTTGCTGCAAAAATTCAGGGAGTTTACTGAAAAGCAATTCAAAAAAGAACGCGGCTTTTATGGAAAAGCTGGCGACAGAACAGTGATTAAAAACTGCAGCATTATCAAAGATGTATGGATCGGTTCAGATGCTTATATTAAAGGCGCAAACAAGCTAAAAAACCTCACCGTTCATTCCGGCGAAGAAGGCAAAACACAAATCGGTGAAGGCTGCGAATTAGTAAATGGCATTATCGGGTTTGGATGCCGTATATTTTATGGTGTAAAGGCGGTGCGCTTTGTGATGGCCACCCATTCGCAATTGAAGTATGGCGCAAGACTTATCAATTCTTATCTTGGAAATAATGCTACAATTTCATGTTGCGAAGTTTTGAATTCGCTGATATTTCCCACGCATGAGCAGCACCATAATAATTCTTTTTTATGTGCGGCACTTATCATGGGACAAAGCAATATAGCTGCAGGCGCTACTATCGGTTCGAATCATAATTCACGCAGCGCTGATGGTGAAATCATTGCAGGACGGGGCTTTTGGCCCGGCTTATGCGTGAGCCTGAAGCACAATTCAAAGTTTGCAGGCTTTATCATTTTGGCGAAAGGAGATTATTCGTATGAATTGAATATTCCGATTCCATTCTCGCTTGTAAGCATTGATCCTGCAAAAGATAAACTTGTTGTAATGCCGGCTTACTGGTTCATGTATAACATGTATGCGCTGGCACGCAATGCCTGGAAGTACCAGGACCGCGATAATCGAAAACAACCTGAACAGGTTTTGGAATATGATTATTTAGCGCCTGATTCAGTGAATGAAATGTTTGATGCATTGCGTTTGCTTGCTTTCTTTACCGGCAAATCATTTTATAAAAAAGAAAATGCAGAAACCGAATTTTCTTATGATGAATATTACACAAAAGGAAAAGAATTATTAGAGAATAATGACCCGGTGATCAATGAACTGGAAATTGAAGCGGAAGGTTTTGAAAATGCAAAACGGAAAACGATTATCATCAAAATACAGCAGGCTTATAATTTGTTTAAAGAGATGATTGGTTATTATGGCATTACTCATTTGCTTAAGTTTATGGAAGATAATAATATTAAAAATATCAACCAGCTTGTTGCGGAAATGCCTGCAAAAGTTTCATTCAATAAATGGTTGAATATAGGCGGACAATTAATCCCTGAATCTGAAGTAATAATTATGAGAAAAAAAATAAAAGAGGGAAAGATAAAATCGTGGGATCAGTTGCACGATACTTACAGGGTATTGAGCGATAAATATACACAACAAAAATTGCTGCATGCACTGGCATCGCTTGCTGCGATAAAAAATATGAACCTGAAAAAAATAACTGTTGTGCAATTCAGCCAGTTGCTTTCGGAGGCTCTTGCGACAAAAGAATGGATGGTAAAAAGTGTGTTTGATTCAAGGGCAAAAGATTATGCCAATCCCTTCCGCAAGATGATATACGATTCGGATGAAGAAATGAATAATGTGGTGGGCAGCCTGGATGAGAATAGTTTTATAAAACGACAAACAGAAGAATTAAAAAAAATCAGGCAGAAAATAAAAACGGTGCAAAATAAATTCAAGTCAGCATAAAAATTATGCCGAACTCAGGTTATCTCATGCTTAATGACTTTCATATTTCCACTGCTGTTCCTGAAGATTTACCTGCATTGGTGAATTTAATAAACAGAGCTTATCGCGGAGAGGAATCAAAAAAAGGCTGGACTACAGAAGCAGATCTGTTGGATGGAATCCGTACAGATGAAGAAGCTCTTGCCAATATACTTGGCAAGCCGGGAACAACCATACTTAAATGCTGCAATCACCTGAATGAAATTGCCGGATGTGTGTGCCTCGAACAAAAGAAGGGTAAATTATACCTCGGCTTGCTGACTGTATCACCAACCATGCAGGCAAAGGGCATCGGGAAGAAATTACTTGATGTTGCATCAGCATTTGCAGCTCAGATCAATTGTCCTAAAATTGAAATGACTGTTATTGCTGTTCGCCAGGAATTAATTCAATGGTATGAACGTCATGGGTATTGCCAAACGGGTGAAAAAAGACCATTCCCTTACGACGATAAATTCAGCGCAGCAAAACAACCACTGGAATTTATAGTATTGGAAAAAATATTGCATGATTGATCCTCCTGGTATTTGACACATCGCAATATGATCTACAGATCCAACTTATAACTTCCCCTGTATTGCCTTCTTACAAATTGATTTGCAGGTTCAAAGTTTGTGATGCGTTGTTTTTCTCCATCCCACAATAACTGTTTGCGCCCGGGGTAATTTATCTCTCCCTTGATGTTCTTTTCCTGGTAATTATAACTGCGCACGGCAAGATTACCCATAAGTACCGTCTCTGCCAACGGACCGCTTTTATCGAATGAAGAACTGGTATAAGCGCCATAACCTTTTTTACATGCATTTACCCATTGGGTTTGATGGCCCTCTTCACCCCGCTCTACAAAAGGAAATCTTGAATTAGGTAAATTTGTTTGTTTCATCAGTTTCGTTGGCAACAGGGTTGGATTTCGCCCAAACAAGCCGGCCATCAACTTCCCTTTTGTTCCTTCGAAAATGATACCGCCATCCCATTCTCCCAATTGTTCATCAGGCAATAATTCGTCGGGCCTTCTTGGTTTTATTCCACCATCATACCACACCAATTCTACGGGAGGCATTCCTTCTCTTGCAGGAAATTTTATGTATGTTACTGAAGATGGAGGATAACTGTCTGTATAAACTTCTTCCTCGAAGAATCCTGAATACACAGAGCCTACGCTGCACGATACGGCAACAGGATAACCCAGTTTCAATGCACGGTAAGGCACATCAATAAAATGGCAACCCATATCGCCGAGAGAGCCGGTTCCAAAATCACTCCAGCCTCTCCATGTGGCCGGTAAATAAGTCGGGTTAAAATCACGGTATGGCGCAGTGCCCAGCCAAAGTTCCCAATCTAATTCTTTTGGTATATCAAATTTTCCAATAGGTGTGGGGATCCCTTGGGGCCATACCGGCCTGTTTGTCCATACATGCACCGTATGCACATCACCGATCACGCCTGCCTGTATCCATGTTTCTACCAATCGTGTATTATCTCCGCTGCTTCCCTGGTTACCCATTTGCGTAACCACTTTATATTTTGCGGCGGCTTGTGTGAGTATCCTTGCTTCATAAATGTCGTGTGTGAGCGGCTTTTCGCAATACACGTGTTTATGCAGTTGCATAGCAGCAAGTGCAACCGGTGCGTGCATGTGGTCAGGTGTCGTTACAATCACGGCATCAATATTCTTTGCTTCTTTATCTAGCAGTTCGCGGTAGTCTTTGTAATACGGTGCTTTGGGCCATTGCTTTCTTGCATTTACGGCCATGCGGTCGTCCACATCGCAAAGCGCTGCGATATTTTCAGCGCCATTATTCGAGGCGTAAGGAAGATTTACTTCTGCCTTACCACCGCATCCTACTCCTGCAATATTAAGTTTATCACTCGGCGGTATATAACCCTTGCCCAACACATGCCGGGGCACAATATAAAAACCTGCGGCAGCAAGCGCTGTATTGCGGAGAAATTTTCTGCGGTCGCTTTTGTCTTTTTGTTGTTGCTTCATGACAGATGATCGTTATTAGTAAAAAAATAGAATGAATGAAAAGGGCGTCAAGTTATATGTTTTTAATTTAAAACGAAAAAACCGGAGGATAAAAGACAGATAAATTAATTCTGATAAAGTGTACATTGGAATTTTTTTGCAGGAAGCAGGATATGAATAACTCAAAGGGAAAATAATTCAGCCTTTTTCTTTCAGCATCCGTACAACAATTTTATCAATTGGCAGTGAAACTGCTTCTTCACTCAGCTCATCCCATTCAATCCACCGGAGCACTTCACTTTGGCCATTGGGGTCTTTCGTTTGATGTGGCTCAAAATCGAAAGGGTTGTTTTTTGTTTCAAGATAAATGGGTTCTTCAGCATGAGCAAAATAGTAAATGGAAATGATCTGGTCTTTTTTATTGAATGCAGATATTTGAAAATAGTCCGTGGTATAGATGTGCTCGCCAATGTTAACGTCGAGACCCGTTTCTTCCATGAATTCGCGCTGCAGGCATTCTCTTGTTCCTTCGCCGAATTCCATACCTCCACCCGGAAATTTTGTGAAATAATCTCCCCGTATAAATTCATCGCTCAATAAAACGCGATTGCTTTTGTCAATTAAAATACCGTAAACACGGATAGTAAAGCCGCTATCTTTAGAAGAAATTTGTGTACCCATAGCCTGAAATTGATTCAGTGTGATTGACAAAAATAATTGCTTAAGTAATTGTGGTATTTAGAAAATTTAGTTTTAAAGACGATTCTTAAAATCAATATACAGCGGACATTCTTTAATAAATGCACTATAAAACTTTTCGCTTCCCTTTCTTTGCTTCAGAATATCTATAAAAATAAAATCATCGGGTGTATATCTGAAATAACCGTCGTCATTACTTTTCATGTATTTAAGATATGAAAGGAATGATAGTCTGTTATTTTCACAATTGCTAAGATACATGCAATAAAATGCTGCTTTTTCAGGGTTTTTAGTTAAGTCAAATGCTTTTTGATAATAAGATTTTGCTCTTATTGTACCATAGTAATTTAAATCGAAAAGAGATGTCTTTTGCTGTAAATATTCCAATTCGTATCTTCCCCACCATAATTTACTCATCAACCAGAATTTTCCGTAGTAGCTCATGCTATAGTAAGCATTTCCTATGATATAACAGAGCTTTGATTTTGATTCAGGATTCGTTTCTTTGGATAGCTTATTCTTGTATTCGATCAATTTCTCGATAAACTGCTTTTTGTTTGGGTTGTCTGGGTAACTTGAATCATCGTTATATTGATGAGTATCATAAATATTCAGATCAAAAGGATCTCCGGTTAAATAATCAGCATAAAGATTATCTGATTCTATCCAGAAACTGTCGGGTATTTGCTTAAATACGTCAAATTCCTTTTCTAAATTATCATTATTTACAAAAAAAGTACCCTTCAAATCCAATACCTTATTGATATTCCAGTAATAATCATTTTTCCCTTCATCATAATCATCGAGAGCATTAACACTATAGTTTCCGGTAAAATATGTTCTTATACGGCAAAAATAATTTTCATATTCGGTTTTGCTTTTCTTTTTTAAGATAGAGAGCAGTTTGTCAAAATCTTTCTCCGTAGCATATTCATTTAAAATAAAATAAGCACTTTTTACATCACCTGTTCTGTATTCTCCCCAAGGCTTGTATGTACCGCTCAACAATAAACAGGCGTTAGTGACATCACCCATTTTCAATGCCATTCGACCTAAATAGACCAATAAGGCATCTTTAATATCGTAATTGTGGTAGTAATATTTAAGGTTTATTTGTTCCAATTTATTCCTTAAATTTCTCTTATTCAAAGAAGTCAATAAACTGAAAATATTATCCTTTAATTCAGTATCGAATTTCTGTTTCTGGTGTAATGATAAAACAACTGAATTTATTTTTGCCTGTAAATATGCCGAAGAGTTTTTATGAGCCTGATCCAATACTTTAGCACAGCATTGTTGTGCTGCGTTATAATCTTTTAGCAAAAAATTCAGATGGCAAAGACTAATTGTAAGCGAAAAATCACCGGAAGAATCATTTTTAATTATTCCTCTTAAAAAATCTCTGAATTTAGTTGCGTATCTGATGTCGTTTTGCAAGTTTTGTTTTTTAAATATTTCACCAACTTTTTCATCATATTCATAAGCATCTTTTGATGCCGAAGTTTGATAATCGGTTAGAACAGGTGTGAACAACCAGTCTTCCAACTTATTTATTTCGCGACTAATAAGGAGTGGTATAAATTTATTAGTTGAATCCAGTTTATAAATTCTTTTTATATCATCCAGTGAATAAGCGGGGTACCGAATCGAATACGCAGCCATTGCAATCGCTTTCTGATGCGCTGTTTGCATATAAGGTAATACCTGATCCATCTGTTGCCCATTCAGCAACTTTACACAAATCATTCTCTTATCTTTTGAATGATCAATTACATCTGTCAACCCCTGATAGTATTCTCTCACATGTAAGCTATCACTATATATCAATCTAATGTAATAATATTTTGCTGACGCTTTTATCCAGGAACGAGATGCCGAAGTTCTGAGGTAAGAATTGTAGGTTTTTCTAAGCCCATCTTTGTTTTTAGCGTAAAAAAATAAGCGGCACAAAATATATGCGCTTCTTTCACGGATAAACTTATTCTGTGTTTTAATCAATAAGGATTGAAGTTTATTTACCAGAGTAGCAGAAAGAGCCTGGGCTAAAGTATCTAAGCCCCACGAATCCTGAGAAGCAGCGAAAGCATTGAACGCTTCTGAACCTTTCGCGAATTTAAAATAGCTAAAATAGGTTTTGCTTTTTTGGCTCATCAATGCATCTATGAACGTATTCGATTTTCGCAGTTCGTTTGCAGAATCAGCAATAACCTGATATTTATACTCTTCAACAGCTTTATAAAAATCTTTTTTCAAAAAGTTTGTTTTGAGCTCTTTTTGCCATTCCGAATAATTTTGATTGATTTCGATATCAGTTGCAAAATCATCTATATCATCTGACTTAAAATAGCGGTTCATTGAAAAAAAGTAAGCAGTAAACTCCTTATTATAATCACCAATATCGGGTTGAAAAATAGATAGCCTGTATTCTTCAGGCGGTGCAGGCCACGGACCACAGGCCGTTGCAATTTTTTGAGGCAATACAATAACTATACTAAAAATTGAAATAGTCAAAAGATTTTTGGATTGATTCATAGTTATCCGGGTTAATGTGATCAATATCATAAAACACAACCTTAAAACTCTCACTATTAATTGCTTTTTTGCAAAGCTGTGCTGCCTGTTGCAAAGCTTCATGGCTGATCTTTTCCCATTTCAAAAGATCATTTCTACGCAAAAAAATATTATTAATAACGGTATCTTTCTGCATAACGTAAGCATGGTCTTTGAAGTATTTTACAGCATTTGTATCCGAAAATAAATTCTCATTAATATTATTGTCAATTTTGTAAAATTGACCGCTCTTAAAAATAATGACCCAATCAAAAGCCGGTAATGCAAAATTTAATTTTTTGGGATAAGGAAGTGTATTTTCAAAATACCGTTTTGCCTTTTCATAATCAAAAATGGAATTTTTTTCAGTTAATTTCTTCACTTCTCCCGTGTTGTAACACATTAAATATAATTCATCTGCGGGAGGTACTCCCGTTTTTTCAGGATATTTATATTGATGTAACCGTAAAGTTGCAGTAATTAATTTTTGGGGCCAAAGCCTTTTAATCTCTGTGATCAGGGAGAAATATTTTTTCTGTATTGAATTTGTCCAATCGCAGTCTAATTGAATTTCTTCGTAGGTAATTGTGCTGTCATTGACCAATTTTTTACCATGTTCTGTGTATATAGTTCTTCCTTTAACCAATTGTTCAGTTTTTAAAATAATTTTTTGAGCCAGATCCTTAATATTTATGCTATCTGTTTTCTCCAGAGCCATGGTTGTAATAAAAATGACTGGTGTAATAACTATTGTGTCAAGTGTTTTATCACCAATCTTATTATAAAGATTTTCTACAGAATATGTAGTTACAGGATATACTCCAAACAATTCATCCCAATCAATATCCATTATCTTGACAAATAATTGTCGGGTATTAAAAAACTGAATGGCTTTTCTTTCCTGTACGCCGGAAATATAATTATCACGACTATCCACTTTCCAGTGATAAAAAGCCAATTGAGGTTTCCGCGTTTGTCTGCAAAAGATAAATGATATTGTAAAGAAAATGCTGCAAAACAAAACAGCAGTGAAACGCTTAAACATAATCATAGATAAATTCAGAGGTAAATTACATTTTTATTTTGTTTTCAGACATGATGGTTTAGCCGGGGAAATATTTGCAAGAGATTTATTTCACCGATATTATAGTTTAGGTTTAATGGTTCCTCAATTCCTGGAACAACGCCCATTTATGCTTTGAATTAAAGTATTCAAAACCATTTTTTCTTCATAAAATACCATGCAATAATAATGGACGCCGCAAGGGAAAGAATGACCGGTATATAAAATGCATGTGCAGTATGCGAATAGGGTATGTCCACGTTCATGCCGTAAATGCTTGCAACGAGCGCAGGCAATGAAAGTATAATAGTAATGGAAGTGAGGCGCTTCATCACGTTATTGAGATTGTTACTGATAATACTGGCAAATGCATCGAGGGTACTGCTGAGTATGTTAGTATAAATATTGGCCATTTCAAGCGCTTGGCTGGTGTCAACAATAAGATCACTGAGAAATTCTCTTTCATCTTCGTCAAGGCCGAGAAAGTTGGTGCGTTCCAGTTTGATCATCATGATCTCGTTGCTGCGCAATGCAGTTACAAAATATACCAGGCTTTTTTGTATGCGCATCAGGTGCAGCAATTCTTCGTTGCGGTTGCTGTCGTAAAGTTTTTGTTCGTAAAGATTTCTTTTGTGGTTGATCTCTTTCAGGTATTCCATAAAGTTCTGCACGATCTTTTCAAAAATTTTCAGCACCATCATATTACGCTTATCCGGATGCCGCTTTTGAAATGTGCTGAGAAATTTTTTTATTGCGCCATTATCAAAAGAATTTACAGTGACGATCTGGTTCTGTGTAAGAATAATACAGATAGGGATAGTGATGTAATAAGCATCGCTGTCGTTGAAAGAATTATTTTCAGCAGGTGTTTTTATAATGATAAAACGGACCTGGTCATCCAGTTCATACCGCGGACGTTCGTCTATATCAAGTGAGTCACGAAGAAATTCAACAGGTATTTTAAGCGTTTCACTCAACTCGGAAAACTCTTCATCCCTGAATGGAGGAACAAGATTAACCCATACGCCATTTTCAGCCTTATCAATTTCAACAGTGCTGTTATTGATATTTTTAAAATATTGAATCATAGAAACTGAGATGGATATTACACAGTGACAATTGATGCGTTATAATACAGCGAATTTATAGGTTATGGCGAATAGGGGTTTATTTTTTTCTGTTTGCAATATACTGCCCGGGGTTATTGTTTATATTTTTATTTCTCCTTTAAAGACAAATATTGCCGGTCCGCAGAGCCAGATATTTTCATATTTTTCTTCACCTGTTTTATCGTATTCCACAGCAAGGTGGCCCCCCGGGGTTTCTATTTCTATACGGTTAAACCCGTTATCATTATGTGGGAAAACAAGTGCAGCAGCGGTTACTCCTGTTCCGCAACTCAATGTTTCATCTTCTACTCCGCGTTCATAAGTACGTACAAATAATTCTTTGGTGTTTTCTTCTACAAAATTTACATTAATTCCATCTTCTGCAAATTCGTCACTGTAGCGTATTTCCTTTCCTTTATTTACTACATCAAAATCATTCAGCAGGCTTACAGACTTTACATAGTGCGGAGAGCCTGTATTTATTATAAAGTCACTGTTATATTTTTGAATTGCAATTACATCTTTCATTTTCAGGTGAACCCAGTCGCGGTCTTCAATGGTGGCTTCGTGCTCACCATCTATGGCAAGAAAACGAAATTTATTTTTATGCAGACCTAAGTCATACACAAATCGTACCATGCACCTTCCTCCATTGCCGCATAAAGAACTTTCGTTTCCGTCAGCATTGTAATAGATCATTTCAAAATCGTAACCTTCTTTATTATTGCGGAGCATCAAACCATCTGCACCAATGCCAAAACGCCGGTCGCATAAATGATGAATTTGTTTTGCATCAAGATATATATCGTTCTGGCTGTTATCAAGAATGATGAAGTCATTGCCTGTTCCCTGGTATTTATAAAAAGTAAGCAGCATATTAGATATTTTCAAGAATTGGTAAAGCCTGCTGAATTAGTTTTTCAACTGATTCATGAATGTTTTCCGTAAACTTTTTTGTCAGTCGGTTTGTTATAATAACGTTTATACTCAGGCAGTGATGACCGAGTAATTTTCCAAGTCCGTAAATAGCGCTTGTCTCCATTTCAAAATTAGTGATGCGGTGATTACCAAGTCTGAAATAAGTAAGACGATTGATCAATTCCGGGTTAGTTAATCCAAGCCTGAGCACTCTTCCCTGCGGACCAAAAAATCCGGGGCAGGTAACAGTAATGCCATGCTGAAAACCTTCAACAAAATGCTTAATAACAGATGCTGAAGCTGTGCTGATATATGGTTGAGAAACCTGTGAATTTAATTGGGTGTGAGCAATAAATTGCTGCAGGATTGATTTTTCCTCATCGTTATTTTCACTGCAGTAGAAATTGAGCAGGTTATCTATACCGAGACCATGTGTGCTTACCACAAAACTATTAACCGGAATATCCGCCTGCAACGAGCCGCTGGTACCAAAGCGGATGATATTGAGGGGTGTAAGCTGCGGCTTGATGGTTCGTGTTTCAAGATCAATATTCACAACTGCATCCAATTCATTCATTACAATATCAATATTATCAGGCCCTATGCCTGTTGCCACAACTGAGATTCTTTTTCTCCCGATATAGCCTGTGTGTGTAATGAATTCCCTGTGCTTACATTTCACCTCGATACGATCAAAGTATTTACTTATTTCCTTTACGCGGTCCCGGTCGCCGACAAGAATGATAGTATGTGCAATTTCTCCCGGCAGGGCATCTAAGTGATACACAGCTCCGCGGGAATTGATAAAGAGTTCACTATCTTCAATCCGGGTCATATTTTTTATTTCAACAGCGAATTTCGCATTTCGTATTTAGAATTTCGTATTTAATTCAATTGCTTTAATTTCGCAGCCTGGTTTTTACGGGTATTTTCGACTATTGATTTGTAAGTGATGAGTAATATTCAACAGTCGCAAACCCTTTGATTATAATTTAAAAATGGTTCCGTGGCCGAGTGGCTAGGCAGAGGTCTGCAAAACCTTTTACAGCGGTTCGAATCCGCTCGGAACCTCTCAAAGGAGGTTATGGCCTGCAATCCCGCCACAGGCGGGACGAATCAGCCCCGAACCTCTCAAACTGAAGCAAAAGACCTATAAGGTTTTTGAAACCTTATAGGTCTTATAGTTTTTATTGCATGAAATATTCTCAATTAATAGGTATCTTTTGTTGCTTGTCACTGGTAGCTGTTTGTACGCTCCCCTGGAGCTATGTACCGGGTATTGATATTACCCTTTCAGGTATAAATGGATATGTAAACGATGAGCTTAATTTCGGGAAGCAAATCATTGTCCATTCTTTTTTTTCTGCGATACTGATTCTTTTTTTTCTGCTGCCAAAAATATGGGCAAAGCGAAGTAACATATTTATCGCTGCTGTAAATCTTGCACTTGCAATCAAGAATTCTATTCTTTTTACATTTTGCCGGGAAGGTATTTGCCCCGAAAAAAGAGCAGGGATTTTCCTGCTTGTGATTACGTGTGCTTTAATTCAGGCAATGACTTTTTTTCCAAAAATGACGATTACAGAGAAGAATGATTTTTAATTCTCAGTACTGTCT
>JAHEZC010000435.1 GCA_023251275.1 Parafilimonas sp.
ATCCATCCATCATTCAAACCGGTTAAGAGTGTTTCGATCACAAGCGGTGTTCGCTCAAGGATCTCAATAGATGCATCAATCGTAAACTTCATTTTTTATTGATGTTTAAATACAAATTTAGTTCAGATCAAAAGCTTCACTCCTGATATTTATTCATTGTGTTTATTAATTTCTGTAATGAGTAAGGCATCCATTGAAATTATGTTTTCAAAAAAGTGTCAGCAGTTTTCTAAAAATATTTCTGTAATGTGAGTCCTCAATTATATTCAAACATTGCCAATTCTTCAGCCAGTTTAAGGTGTTTCGCCAATTTGCTGATAAATATATTCATATAAGGCAGTTGCTCTTTATTTTTCAACGTTGCGGCATACCATATTCTTTTGATGCCTTTTCTTGTGACACGCACAGCAGCCAATTCACCGGATTCAATATGGGGCTTTACAATCCAGTGAGGTAAAACAGCTACACCCAATCCTGCTTTTACCATCTGGATAATGGCCTCTGTCAAGGTGATCTTATATATTTTTTTTGGCTGCCCATGTTTGAAAACAATATTATACACAGTGCTTATTTCTGTTGGTATATGATACATAATATAATTCTCATTGTAAAAGAGCTCGGGCGCTGCCCAGTTGAGCTGTGACCAGGGATGCCCGGGAGGAACTACCGCGAAAAACTCGTCCCTGAAAAGCGCTGTATAATTAAGCTTGCTGTTGAGATTATCTTCCACAATGCCGATATCTATTTTGTTTTCGAGCAGAGCGTTGATTGAATTGTAGGTAGCGTCGGGGACAATCTGGATCTCCACTTTGGGGCAAAGAGTCTTAAATTCCGAAAGGAAAGCGGAGAGCCAGTGATAAGATGTGTAGCATTCAGTGCTGATGCGTATTTCACCTGAATCTTTTTCAGTAAGCTTTTTTATCCTGCTCTTTGTGTTTTCAATTTCTTCGAGTATTCTTTCGCCTGCTTCGAGTATGATTTTCCCGGTGTTGGTAATAAGCATTTGTTTTTTTTGCCGGATGAATATCTGTGTATTAAAATAACTTTCAATATCCTTTAATTGATGGCTGAGCGCCGACTGAGATAAATACAGGTTTTCTGCTGCTTTGGTAAGGTTTCCATGCTTCGCAACTTCCTGCACCATCTTTAAATGACGGATTTCCATATTAAAAATTTTAATCGAAATTATGAAAACAATTCTTTTTTTTAATAATAAAATCAAAATATTTTTGAAGTGAAATTTTTTTTACATGATTCTCAACGATACATTTTACGTGGGCAGGTTCGATGAGCTCTCAACTAAATTCCTGTTAGATGTTTACAGGCAGGGACATAGAAGGCTTGTAAAATCTGTCGCAGGACTGAATGAGGATGAACTATCTGTCTTTCCGTTTGCAGATAAATGGTCCATCAAGGAAATAGTGTTTCACCTGCTTGATTCGGAACTCATCGGCTCTGTCAGGTTCAGGCAAACAATTACACAATCAGACAGATATTTTCCTTTTTACAACCAGGATATTTGGACCAAGCAGCTCGAATACCAGCAAAGAGATATTTACGAATTGAAACACGCACTTGAGATGTTCAGGCTGCTGCGTGTCAGTAACACAAGACTGTTGCAATCAGTAAAAGACGGGCAGTGGAATTTGACGGGCATTCATCCTGAGCGGGGGGAGATGACACTGAGACGCTTATTGGAATTATATGCCGACCATTCAGAGAGGCATATAGACCAGATACTGGCGAGAAGAAGATTTTTTGGTAAACCCTGCGAACTGCGGGTTATTTTACAAAAGAGATTATATTGATTCACACTCAACGACCGGGAGATGATAATAAGATTAGCCAATAAATTTGATGCAGAAGTCATCAACGAAATTTATAATGAATCGGTGAAGCATAAATTTCTTACTGCTGATACGCAAACTGTCGCATTGACAGAGCGGATAAAATGGCTTTTGTCTTATAACAAGCATGAATATCCTGTATATGTAGCGACAGAACATGATGCAGTCGTCGGATGGTTGGCCGTAAGGCCTTACAGGGAAGGAAGAAATGCACTGAGATTTATAAAAGAGGTCAGTTATTATGTGTCGCATGATCATTTGCATAAAGGTATTGGTACGGCGTTGATCGAGCATGTAATTATGAAAGCGCCGGATCTTAAAATAAAAAATCTTGTTGCGATTGTGCTGGAGGAAAATATTGCAAGCATTAAGCTGCTTGAGAAATTTAATTTTCAGCAATGGGGATTTCTGCCTGGTGTTGCAGACTTTGATGGAGAGATCTGCGGGCATTTGTATTATGGGTTAAAGATCAGTTGAGACAACATGATTTTTTGTAATTATTTTAAAATTGGTTGACTTTTAGAAGCTGCCTGGAAATTAAATTTTTGTTCACCGGTTGCAGTTGGTCAGGCGACCAACTTCTGCGACTAAAATAGATTTCTCTCCCGCCCGAGGCGGAACGAAATGACAAGCAGCGGTAGAAGTATTTTACTATGATTGATTATTGAACAATTGCTTGTCAGACTGACAGTGGCGGCATCTGTAATTCTAATTTGAGAATAAAAATAAATTTTCAGCAATTATTTCAAAAAGCTCTTTAAACCTTAAAAACTATTTTATGTTTGGTATAGTTCATTTTGAAGCTTATGCTATTGCAGCATTCATCCTTATTATAATACCGGGAAATGATACCATATTCATTTTAAGCAGGAGCATTGCACAAGGTAAAAAAGCCGGCATCATATCTTCATTGGGTGTAGGTACAGGCTCAAGCATTCATACAACATTGGCAGCATTTGGCTTGTCTGTTATCATTGCGAAATCAATTTTAGTTTTTACTATCATCAAATATGCAGGCGCTGCCTATTTAATGTATGTTGGCATTAAGATGATATTTTTTAGGTCAGCACCCGACTTCACCGACGGTAAAAACGGGTCAGCCTGGAAAATGAATTCCTTTCAGATTTATAAGCAGGCTGTTCTAACTGATGTACTCAACCCGAAAGTTGCCATGTTCTTTATAGCCTTTCTGCCGCAATTCATAGACTCAGGTTATAAAAACAGCTTTATACCTTTTGCTATTCTTGGGTTTTTGTTTTCAATTACGGGCACATTGTGGTCTGTTGCATTGGCAATATTCTCTTCAGGGATTTTTACAAGGCTCAGAAATAATAATAAAATATCGGAGTATATGAACAAAGCCTGCGGATCTGTTTTGCTGCTGCTGGGAATAAGACTTGCGTTGGAGAAAAAAACATAGACGCGCAAAATAAATCACCGCAACTTCTGTTTACCATTAAAATTTTTCTTATGAGCATAAATGAAATAAATTTTAAGAATGTACTGAATAAAGAAGAAACACTCGATCCCGATAATTGGGATGAGTTAAAAGAGCTCGGCCACCAGATGATAGACACCATGCTCGATTTTTTGAAGCA
>JAHEZC010000436.1 GCA_023251275.1 Parafilimonas sp.
ATCATCGTCTTCTTCTTCTGATTGTCTTTTTGATTTTGAATTAGCTTGCTCTTCACCTTCTCTGTTCGGTGTCTGAATTTTACTGCCGGTATTTTTTTTATTTTTATCGGATTTTGCTGCCATAACCAAAATGATTGACTACGTAAAATTTCAACGAGTTTTTTAATCAGCAAAAAAAATTTTTTTTACATCAAATTCAGTGCCTGTTAAACTTATAAACAAATAATTTGTTCCCTGCCAGGTCCATTTGAAACGAATTTTACCGGAGCCTGTATATATGCATCAATAAATTTAATATAGTTTGACATTTCTACAGGAAGATTTGCTGCATGCCGAATTGAAGAACTGTTACTTTTCCATCCTGCAAAATCTGTATATACCGGCTGAAGATTCATACGTGTCATTTGAAAAGGGACTTCGTGCTTTTCTTCCCCATTTATATTATAGGCAGTACAAACTTTAAGCTCCTGAAATGTATCCAGCACATCTGCTTTGGTCATTACTATTTGCGTAACGCCATTCAGCATGCATGAATATTTTAATGCAATAAGATCAAGCCAGCCACAACGGCGGGGGCGACCTGTAGTAGCGCCAAATTCATTCCCGATATTTCTTAATTCTTCGCCGGTTTCATCATTCAATTCTGTAGGAAAAGGCCCTCCTCCTACACGTGTGCAGTAAGCTTTTGTTACACCCAGCACATCCCGGATATTGCGGGGCGGTACACCAAGGCCTGTGCAGACGCCAGCGGATATCGTATTGGATGACGTAACAAAAGGGAAAGTCCCAAAATCAACATCAAGCATACTGCCCTGCGCTCCTTCTGCGAGGATTTTTTTTCCCTCTGAAATTTTGTTGTTGATAAAATATTCACCGTTCACGATATTAAGTGTGCGCAGAAATTCAACTGCTTCAAAAAATTCTTCTTCCCATGCAGAAATATCTTCGTCGAAATGAAAGCTATCCAGTATTTTCTGGTGCTTCAACCGAAGCTTTATGTATTGGGTGGTAAAAGTCTTATCAGCCAGGTCACCTACACGCAAAGCGTTTCGACCTGTTTTATCCATATAGGCGGGTCCAATTCCTTTAAGCGTAGATCCGATTTTACTGTCGCCTTTTGATTTTTCCGATGCTTTATCAAGCGCCCTGTGGGTAGGCACTATCAGGTTAGTACGTTCCGCTATAAAAAGATTCTTTTTTACGTCTATCCCATATTTTGCCACAGAATCACACTCTCTCTTAAGTGTTACAGGATCAAGTACCACACCATTACCGATGATATTAATTTTATCCTGGTGAAAAATTCCTGAAGGTATCTGGTGAAGCACAATTTTGTTTCCATTCATATAGAGCGTGTGGCCTGCATTCGGGCCACCCTGAAACCGTGCTATGATATCATATTTTGGTGCAAAATAGTCAACAATTTTACCCTTGCCTTCATCACCCCATTGCAAACCGAGAATTACATCTACCATGAAAATGGATTTATTTAGTGAGCAGCAAAAATAGTCAGCAGAAATGTTTTAAAAGAATTGATTTTTAGCACGCCCAAATAAAAAATGATAACTGTGAGTGATTACCTGAAATTCATTAGATGAATAGTAAAAACAATTTAAAGTATTGTTCCGCTATCTGCTTATGCAAAAAATTGTAGTAACTACTTCATATAGCTTTACAGGCAAAAAATAATCTTCCCAAAAAAACCGCCCTATTATAAAACAGGGCGGCAGTAATATGAATTTAAAAATAATCCATTATTTTATTACGATAAACTTATTACGCCCTATCTGACGATTATTTTGCTCAACAACAATAAAATAAGTACCGCTGTTCATTGAACCGGTACGGTTTAAGTTATATGTATATGAGCCTGTAGTTTTATTACCAATATCTATGCTCTGAACAGAACGACCATACGAATCAATTACTTTCAAGATTACTTTTCCATTTTGAATGAGGTTGTACCGAATTGTCGCAGACGAACCTGAAATGGGGTTTGGTGTTACGAGCACACTTGTTTTTTTCCCGCTTACATCATTAGCCGCAAAACTATTACTTGCCTGGAATCCACTGACTCCGTTGATATTGACTGTATAATCCTCCACTTCACCATTGTCGAATGCAGCACAGGGGTCAGTTATATAACTGCCATTGTGCATTTGTATTCGCATCAGGGTTGGGCCAGGGATTGCGGAATTATTAATAAAAATAATTCCTTTTCTGGCATTCGCTGTTTTACTTTTAACCTGTAGTACAGTCTCTCCTGCATCTGCGAAACTGCCATTATGGTTAAAATCAATATATACTGTCCAATATTCAGCATTGACAGTCCCGGTGAATCCCGGTCTTAATTTTATCATATATTCACTGCCAGTCCAAACAATAGTACTCATACCCGAAAAATCAGCATAGCCCCCATTATTCCCGCTGGTATTTTTAATAGTTCCAAAAATAATTTTCTGAATAAATTCATTGCCTGTACTATTACCTTTAGATGCACAATAAACAGAACCCGCAGCATCTCCAATACCTACTGCGTACCAGGCATTCATTACCTGCCTCACTTCATTTGAGTTAGCTCCATAAAGATCGGTAGCTGCCAGAATACAGGCATCACGCCAATTTGCATATTGGGACATTGTGCCAAGATAAGTTGTATTTGTGCGGTAAATAATCTGGTCTGCTTTGGCTAACCCAATTCCCTGAACTGCATAAGAATTACCAATATCATTTGTTCCGCTGCCTCCGACAACCAACAAGTAAAACATATAATTGCCAACTCCGCTGTTTTTATGTACCCCGTAATTGTCACTGCTGGTAGTTTGCCAGTATGTACCCTTATAAGTATCAGGCTGGCTCTTGGCATTTGGATTAGACATATCGCGGATTATCCAGTTCATATCATTACTCATTTGCCAGTTAATATCGCCTGGTTTCGACCAGAACTGTACCGACTTTCCCATAATATCACTCATGCTTTCATTCATAGCTCCCGGTTCCCTGCTGTAAGTAAGATTACTTGTGGCCTGGGTTACACCATGCGTTAATTCATGACCGGTAACATCAATGCCGGTAACCCCGCCGGGATCTCCTGTGGAACGTTTATTGAAATTCATGGAAGAACCATCCCAGAAAGCATTATCGGTATAAGTAGGATCATTCACATAACTGTTTAAAGCTGCTCCATTTCCATTATAGCTGTTTCGGTTAAAATTGGCGAGATAAAATGAATAGGTTTGAGAAACACCGTAGTGTGCATCCATAGCAGCCTGGTCAGTTCCGGTTAAATTCCAGTTGGCAGAAGCGCTTGAATAGTAAGTGCCTCTTTGGCCACTTTCACCATGTCGGGTTACTATTCCGTTTCCTTTTGTCAAATCCCTCAGGCGGTAGCTGCCGGCATTTAAATCGCTGTGAATAGTTTGTGTTCCGCTATAGGC
>JAHEZC010000437.1 GCA_023251275.1 Parafilimonas sp.
CATTATTTGAGAGAATGCCCATACACCAAGCCTTTGAGCAAATTGAAATACAAATTGAAAACAAACATCCCTCTAATCAATTGAAATTGTTCTAATTAAGGTTGGACAGTCATGATATTGATTGGTATTTTAATTAACCTGGTGGTAGTGTATATTGTTTTGCAAACGCTCAAATGGATTGAACGGGTATTGGGCAAAGGAGGCCTTATTATCATCCGTAAATTTTTTGGGGTAATTCTGATTGCTATTGCAGTGAAAATTTTCGGAGCTAATGTTGCCGGGTTTATAAAATAACTGAGCCATAAATTTAAATATCAGCATGAAAATAGTTCCTGAATGCATTATTGCTTAATGGATTTACTGAAAACATGTATTCCGCTGAAAAGACACGGTGAAAGCAACTATTTAAACTTTCCGGATGAAAACATATCTATTCTGATGGGTTCTTTATATTTATAGCTGCAAATTACATCCTGCATGCAATCAGACGATAAGGAGTTGGTAGCTCAATTCAGGCAAGCTGAAACGAAAGAAAAAGCGTTTACATCCATCATTAAAAAATACCAGGAAAAATTATATTGGCATGTCAGGAGAATGGTGATTGATCATGACGATACAAACGATGTGCTGCAAAATATGTTTATAAAAGTCTGGAATGCTTTGGATAATTTCAGGGAAGACAGCCAGTTATACACCTGGTTGTATCGTATTGCAACCAATGAATCGCTGAGTTTCCTGGAACAGCAGAAAAGAAAAGCGGCGGTTAGCTTGACCAATATAGAAAGCAGTCTCGCCAATAAGATAATTGCAGATAAAAATTTTGATGCCAACAGGCTGGAATGGAAGCTTCAATTGGCGATTCAGCAGTTGCCGGAAAAACAACGTCTTGTATTTAACCTTAGGTATTATGATGAAATGCCTTATGAAGAAATGAGCCGGATACTCGATACAAGTGAAGGTGCATTAAAAGCAAGCTATCACCATGCAGCCAAAAAAATTGAGGAGTTCATTAAAAAAAATTAAACTTTTTATAACAATTTTGGTCAGAAAGGGTGCTTAAATGGAAAACAGAGATATCATATTGCAGGAATTGAAAGAAATAAGCCCGGTCGTTGCTAACCTGACTAACCGAAATTTGAATTTTGTGCCTCAAGGCTATTTTGATGGCCTGGCAGATGAAATTCTTTTAAAAGCACAGGGTTTTCAAATACCGAAAGTTACAGATCCTTACCAGGCGCCCGAAGGCTATTTTGATGACCTGGCAGAAAGTATTTTGCAGAACATTCAGATTAAGCAGAAAAAAAATCAGGATCATACCGAAGTAGTTAATGAATTGGAATTAACAGCTCCGTTGTTAAATTCTATCAGCAGGGAGAATCCGTACAGCATCCCTGATAATTATTTCAGCGGGTTTAACATAAAAATATCAGGTTCCATTCCTGTAGTTAAGATTGTTTCACTCGCAGGCCGCACAAACAAGTGGATCATGTATAGTGCTGCGGCCTGTATTACGGCAATACTGCTTTCAGGCGGGTACTTATTATTAAACAAAACAGACAATTATCGTCAGCAGGAACTGGCAGGAAAACTTGAGGAGGTGAGAAGATTAAATGTAGAGCGGGGAATCAGTGCATTGAGCGATTCGGATATAAAGAATTATTTAAACAGCCAGAACGGTTCATTTTCTGATATTTTTCTGAATACCTTAGAAGAATACCCTGATGTAGATCAATTACTTGACAACACCAGCGATGAAGAGATAAATCAATACCTGAACGATAATAAAGAGCCACAGACAGGTAAAAAAAATATTAAAGAGATTTAATTTTGATTAAGATGAAAAAATTTTATCTTGCGCTGTTGTTTTTCTTGTTGCTGCATAATTACTTTTGTAAAGCGCAACCGCCAAATGCAAGGGTTAACACCATCGAAGTCATAAAAATGGCCTTTATAACAAGGGAGCTTAACCTTACAACTGACGAAGCACAAAAATTCTGGCCTGTTTACAATGGTTATTTTAATGAGATAAAGCAAGCAAGAAAAGATCATCCAAACGACGAGATAGCATTTGATGAAAAGGTAGTTGGAATAAGAAAGAAGTATAAAGATGACTTTAAGCAAATTCTCAATAGTGACGATAGGGTTAACCGGATTTTTACAGTAGAAAACAAATTCAGGCAACAGCTTCTGCGAGAATTGCAAAACAGGCAAAGGTTTAAAAAGTTTGATCAGCAACCGCGATAGAGGTTATCCTCAATAAAAAGATTTAAGTAGGTGTTTTTCATAGGTTAGCAACGGCCAGCTCTGTCTAGGGCGGGCCTATTTTTTATATCGCTGCCCTATTTATCAGAATGCCTGGTATAGGGTGTTTTTACATCGTGATAAAATAAAAATACCCATCCTTCTTTTTGTCCTTCTGCCCACCATATTTGGCGAAGCTGCATTGCCTTCTTTCCGTCGTAATCATATTTAGCAATGAACTTATTTTTCATTTGCTGCAATTGCGGCGCATCATCTCCGCCGAAGAAAATTTTCTCATCACCCTCTTTTATCCAATATACCTGGTGATAAGGACTATGTGCACCTGTAATGTGATATTGAATATAATCATCAATCGTACCGTCACCTGTTTGAAAGACGACCAGATTGTTATTTTGTAAAACAGAAATTTCTTCTCTCATAAATGATGGAAAACCCGTATCTGTTGCAAATTCAAATTCCATGCTTTGCACATAATAAGTTGCATTTGGAAAAGAAAGATGATAATTTCCGAACTTGTCCTTTTTGCTGATCCCGCCTGCATGATCTTTATGTAAATGCGTTAGTAATACTTTGGTAACTTCTTGCGGCTGAATACCTTTTGCCTTTAAATTGCTGTGAATTTGCAACTCACCGTTTTTTGTAAAACCCAACCCGGCATCAAGCAATAAAACATCTTTTTGTGTGATTATTACAAATGGTTGTATTTCTACCAAAAGACTGCCAACGGCACGTTTTTGCAAATCATCAGTCTCGGAATTGAACGGCACAAAGATTTTTGTTTTATCTACTATAAATACTCCTTCTGATAATGGAATGATTTTCATTTATTATTTTTTGAAATTGATAATTTCAGGAAAATTTTGCCACAGTATCACTATTTATAAATTGTGATTATCTGAGAACCATGTTCTTATCAGCGTCAAGTCTCAGCAGGATAAAAATCAGAATTGTAAATGTGAGCAATGATGAACCTCCATAACTGACCAATGGTAAAGGAATCCCGATTATCGGGAACAAACCTACAGTCATACATACGTTTACGGTAAGGTGAACAAAAATTATACTCGCCACACTATAGGCATATACGCGGCTGAATGTGCTTCGTTGTCTTTCGGCTATTTTAATTATACGAAAAAGCAGCAAAAAATAAATACCCAAAAATAATAT
>JAHEZC010000438.1 GCA_023251275.1 Parafilimonas sp.
CCAGTTCAGTAATCTCATCCACATATCCTAAATGAATTTTTAAAAAGAAACGATCCAATTGTGCCGCAGGCAACGGGTAAGTGCCTTCCATTTCGATTGGGTTTTGGGTAGCTATTGTAAAAAATAAATTCTCCAGCTTATAAGTTGCCTCACCGATAGTGATTTGATTTTCTGCCATACATTCCAGCAGTGCTGACTGCACTTTCGGCGACGCACGGTTTATTTCATCGGCAAGCAATACATTACAAAACAAAGGACCTTTTTTGAAAATAAATTCCTTTTTTATGTCGTCGAAAATATGTGAGCCGATCAGATCCATTGGCAGCAGGTCGGGCGTAAACTGGATGCGCTTAAAATTCACGCCTGTATTATTTTCTTTGCCTGCAATACTTTGTGCAAGCGTCTTTGCCATTACCGTTTTACCTGTACCGGGATTATCTTCCATTAAAATATGCCCTTTGCCAAGCAGCGCTGTTAAAATAAATTGTATCTGAGCACGCTTGCCGCGGATCACATTCTCAATATTGGTTACCAATTTGCTTATGTTATTTAATGCCTGCTCCAGTTGAATTTGCTGCTCCATGCTAACTGATTTTTGGTTGGGTATAAAAATGAATCGTGTTATAAATATTCAAAAATTTACTAAATCTTGTTTTGAAAGGAATTTGCCTGTGCACCTGTTTTACAAAGGGCTGATAAAATTCATTCACTGTATTCTTTTCAGTTTCTGTAATCCTGATACTGCTGTATTTTAATCTCTGATATACATTGCTGAAATCATCAAATTTCGTTGAAAATATTTTATCAATCGAAGATGCATATTGACCCGGCCCCATGTTCGTTCTGTAATAACCAAGTTGATTTAAATAAAACATTGTTGCCCTGTATATTTTGAAAGCTTTGTCTTTTGTGTCTTTTGCAAATGTAGCAGTCGTGTTATAATACTGGATAATTATCCAGGGTAAAGAAAAAGTAATGAATGTTATGCCTGCAATAATGACGAGTACTATCCACATTAATTTAATCCAGTCTATAGGTTCGCTTATTGTCTGTGTTTCTTTTTTCTTCTGTTGCTCTTTGCTTTCGGGTTCAATGATTTTTATTTCATCTGCGGGGACAGGTTTTGGAAGTTTTTTCAGCAATGAAGAAACGCTGTCATTATCATAAGCCTTAATGTTTTTAAGAGTTTCTGCATAAGATGCAGCGGTGATATGCATATCCTTTGTGATGCTGCTCAAAGGCACTGTGCCGGTATCCCGCGAAACAGTTGCCAGAGATATATCTAATTCGAGAGGCTGTGCTATTGCCGTTTCAAAATCTTTATCGCGAAACAAAACTTTTTTTACTTCCAATGTTAAGCGTTTTTTTATGGTATCAATATATTTTACCATTCCATCAGCTACAAAATAAGGCTGCTGCAAATTCAGCGGAGGAGTTCCATCGGGTTGGGGAGATTGCTGTGTATTTGCATCCGGTACGGTAGTATCAAAGTCTATCCATCCATAACCAGGAAAAAATGCCTGCACCCATGCGTGGGCCTGGTCTTCATAGAACCAATACCAGCCGGGGTTTTTGCTGCTTCTGTCAACAGTTAAAAAGCCGGCGGCTACACGGGATGGGATACCAAGTGCCCTTAGCATAAATAATGTAGCGCCTGCAAAATAGGCGCAATAGCCTTTCCTGTTATCAAATAAAAAATAATTCAGTTTGCTTGCACTTGGCAGACCTGGAATGCCGGGATTATCTGAATACTTAAAAAGCGGTTGCCCAAATTCATCTTTGCTTAAAAAATAATCACGGATGGCAATCATTTTATCAACAGGTGTAGTTGCATTTGCTGTGATTTGCTTTGCCAGAATCCGTATGCTGTCATAGTCATCATTCGACGGCATGAAAGTGTAATAATCCAGGAATTTTTTATCAACCTTTGAAAAATCTTTCACTTTTCTCAATACGTCGAATCGCTGTTTTTGAAAGTCTTCAAGCATTTTATTTCCTGCCGGATTATAAATGAAGTAAGCACTGTTCAGGTCGCTTGCCCACATCTTGGCCCTGTATGCGCTTTTGTATGTGTCTTTGTACTCATTGGGAACCGGTATGGGCTGACAAAAGAAAGAAGTAGAAGGAGCCACATATTCATCAGGAGACAGCAATACTTTATATACTTCAGAATTTACTACTTTCCTGGCAATTGTTGCATGTGTGTTCCTGATAATGTTCGAATCGGCTTTAGCGAAATACAAAGGGATTTTGGAAGGGTCGGGCCTGAAGAGATCATTATCAGGCATTAAGTTATCACGCTCAAATGTTTGTGTCAGTGTATCAAATTTTGTAAAAAAATAGGCAGTAAAATAAAGCGGGTTGGGGGTAATGCCATCATTAAAAAAATTATCGAGTCTTGAAACAAACACCAATCGCTTTCCCTTATTCAGTGACCCTGTAAGTTGTGTTTGATCTTTATTGCCGATGCTGCCATCCCTGTTATCTTTCGTCATGCTTTCACTGTTGCTCTTATTCTTATCATAATTAGCTTGCGTATGCCCCCATTCCTTTTCCAGTGTACTGAATTCCTGTTTGAAAAAGCTAAAGATGCCAAGCAGCAGAAGCATTACGACCACGCTGAAACCCAGCATACGTTTTAAGATAAACCAGCCAAAACTGGTTTGGTCTTCATTCATGTTTCTGATGAGTTCAGCAGTATAAATGATATAAAAAGAGTAAGCGAGTACAGGTGCGAAAGCGCTGATGAGTGTATTAGCAGTAATGTTTGTGGTTCTGCTCACCACAATAATCTGCATACATAACAAAAACAGAGACCAGAAAATGGTAAAATAACGGGAACGGGAAAACCCATACCCGGAAATCCAGGCAACGGAAAAAAGAGTGGTGAAAATAAGAAACTGGACTGAGGCAAAAAACGCATCGAATTCACCTACTGTAACTTTTCCCAATAATTTGTAAGCTCCATAATAAATTAAAAACAATAATGAAGCTGTTGTAATAAACCTGAAGCGATAGCCATAAAAAATGATAGCTAATGTAATACCTGCTCCAAAATAACAGCCCTGCTCTATCCACTGATTTTGTAATATCTGGTAGAAATGATTTACATCCCACAACATATAAAAGGCAAGCACAGCTGTAGGTGCAGCAAGTAATATTACCTGCGCAGCAACTTTTTTCCAGCTATGTATTCTTCCAATTGCCATTAGTTTATATTACAAGCGTTTTATTGTATCGGGAAAATATTGATTCCAGTTTTTTTTCATTTTTTATGACCTGGGGCCTCAGCAGCGATAAGCGCCAGTTGGTTTTATAAACTTCCAGTTCATTTTTTTCTTGCTGTACAAAGAGCCACTGCAGAAGGCTTATCCAGTAAGATTTATCGAGACTCCTGCTTAGTTTAATGAATATGAAAAAAGTAT
>JAHEZC010000439.1 GCA_023251275.1 Parafilimonas sp.
AAATGAAGGAATATAACACCATTAAAATTGTCACTCCAGAGGAATATATTAACCGATACTTTAAGTGACCTGCAACCTAATGACCAAAAATCCTGGCGCTTGGTTCAACTGGTAAATTTATTTGTCTTTACCACCAAACCAACAGGACAGGGAACTGGATTGGGGCTGAGTTTGAGCTATGATATTATTAAAGCGCATGGCGGGGAGATAAAAGTGGAAAGTAAAGAAGGTGAGGGAAGTGAGTTTGTAATTCAATTGCCGGAATAAGTGTCCTGCGCCTCAAAAGCGCAGGACACTTGTTTGATTCAAAGCGCTTTATTGTGTTCTTGCATTATCAAGAAATGTGGTTTTTACCGCATCGGGTTTATTGATCATATAAAAAAAATCATCAAGGTATTTGCTCATATCTTTTTTGTTCCTGGCAGACAAGGGTTCAAAATTGTTGATGAGGGAGTATATGCTGTCCTTCTGTTTTTTAAAAATGTCCAGCACTTCATTTATTTCTCCCATTGAGCGCGGAAAACCCCTGTATGCCCGCACCTGCACATTCTCAATCCCGATCCTTTCGTCAGGAACGGCATATTCTGCATTTACAATTCCGGAATAGTCAAAATCATAAGGCACTGCAAAAGGCCTTGACAGTGTATCTTCCCTGGATTGAATAAGCTGGATGTTGTGATGATTAGCAGGAACCGCCCAGTCTGTATTGCCAATCATATATTGAAATATCGCTACTATTGTCATTTGACGCCGGTCAGTAGATTCTGAGGAGTTCAGGCTTCCTTTTTTCCATTCCCTGCAATTATTTCTTTTAGCCATATTTTTTTCTTCTTCCATCACGAAAGCATGCTGCGATATTGTTTTTTTCTTTCCGCTGCTATCCTCGTAATTCATGTTCAACAGCCTGACACGAAAACTTTTATCCGTAATCAGATTATACATTTTGTACACCAGGAATTCTCTTAGTATTAGCTGATCATAGTCCTCAGAGGCCTTGCATGCCGAAACCAGCTTAAGCGAACCAAGCTGGTACAGAATGGGTGATGTGGGGTTATGAAAACTCAGCTTAAGCGGCGGCATATAACAATACTCCCTTCTCATGTGCCCTCTTACCGAGATTCGTATTTTCTCATTGACCGAAGTGCTGTCCGGGAGTTTGCAAATAAAAGTAGCAGGGAAAGAATAGCCTTGCTTCATTTTTTGCTTCATCAACGTACTGATGTTTGTTATCAATGTTGCATTCAAAGGTGTTTGATCAATAAAAAACTGTACGGAATCGATTTTGGGAGACTGACCATAGCTGATCTGGCCTGCTGAAATAAAAAGCAATAAAAAAGCGCTGAAAAAGTTTTTCATATAAATACGGTTTAATGAGCAGATGTAAACATTAAAGGCTGAATCTAAGAATTTATCCGCATAATTATGAAATTTTCAATTATGGATAAGAGATTTTGAAAATTAATCCGGCAAATCTGGCCTGGGGACGCCAAATGCTGAGCCATCTATCGTAAAGTTTTTTTGAAATGATTATTGCAGATCAACATCCTGAAATTCTATTTTGCCATCCTCCGGTTTTACAATTGCCATTTCCAATTTATAATTACGATTCAGGCTGTAAATACCCCAATGGATCATTGATTTCACATAATAGACATTTCCAAATTTTACATCGAGCTTCACCGAAGATTCATCTTTTTCAAATTTGCTCTTTATTTCAAACTGTCCTTCTTTAAGTATTTTGAAAATATAGCCTGACCTGTTTTTGGCGACGCACATAATATTATCATCGAAATAAATGAGACAATTTTGCTGTGAATTGCTGAACTTCCCCGGTCTGTAAATGTAAATGACCGCATATTTCGATGTATCGCTGAAATGATTTCTTTTCAATACCAAACTGTTCGGTAGCTGTTTAAACAATTCATTATTCGGTATGTTGGCTTTTTCATTCAGCCACATCGTATCCGTTTGAATTGGAATGTTAGAGATCTTATCTATATAGCCTTTAAAAATATAGTATTGACCTGTTACGTTCAATATCTCGTAAACAAATTTATGTTTCTGCAACAGTGTATGTTCTTCATCAGTCATTTTAGCATTTCCTGAAATATACTTTGCTGAGTAAGTGCACTCCCCCGTCCATTTAATTTCCCAGAGCGCTGTATCTCCGTTATTTATATTTGTCTCATGTAAGAATTTATTGTCCCTCATTTCTGTATAGTGGTTTGCTGAGTTTTTTGGATAATAATAAGAAACACCATTGTGAAGGTCCGCGCAACTTAAAGCTTTGTCCTCGCAATTTGAAATAAGCGGGAACAGCAGAAAAAGCACACTGAAAATTGACGCAGTTGCTTTAATGGAAAGTTCAGGCATTGAGTGAAATGATTTATCGGTGAAGATAAAAATATTTCGCAACAGAACTTTATATTCACCAGCTACTGACGTCTATGAAACTTTTGAATGAATATCATCCTTTGATTGTTCAGGGTTGAATCAGTCACTTTAATTAACCTTGCTTTGTCTCTTAAAAGCGGGGGTACAGCAAGCTTTGCCTGCTCATGGCTTTCGGCTTCAACGAAAGTGTAGGCATTGTGGTCATTATCATAACAGCCCATTCAAATTGAGTCAGAACACCGGCATGGTACTGCATAAAATGCTCTACAGCCAGCCTGCAATCTTTCGCAGTGTGAGCGGATATAATCAAACATTTATCCATGGCGTTATTTTTTTGATGAGCCTATACAAAGCTACCAGTAATTATTGTGGGCCGTCTTCGGATATCGGGTTAATGCTTTCTGAATTTTCCGTTTGTGAATTAGAATTTTATCAGACCCAAAGAGCAGCGTTTTTATTTTTTCAATTGAATAATGATCTCTCTGAAACTTCCTAATGCACTTTCTAAATTCTCAGCAATTTCTTCTGCCAGTATATCCGGGTCTGGCAGGTTATCTAAATCTGCAAGCGATTTATCCTTGAGCCACGTAATATCCAATGATGTTTTATCTCTTGCAATGATCTCTTCATAGCTGTATTTTCTCCATCTCCCTTCAGGGCTTATTCCCGACTTCTGATCAGGAATCTCATTCCATGTGGCCGTGCGTTTGGCTTTGTTGGGTGCATTATAACATTCTATAAACTCTTTCAGATCATCAATGCGTAAAGGATTTTTTTTGAGTGTATGATGAATATTGGTGCGGTAATCATAATACCAAACTTCTTTTGTCCACGGTTCTTTAGCTGCAGGTTTATTATCAAAGAAGATAACATTTGCCTTTACACCATTTGCATAAAAGATGCCTGTTGGCAACCGAAGTATCGTATGCAGGTTGGTTGTTTCTAAAAGTTTTTTTCTTACGGTCTCTCCTGCACCGCCTTCAAACAACACATTGTCCGGAACTACTACGGCTGCTTCGCCTGTTGTC
>JAHEZC010000020.1 GCA_023251275.1 Parafilimonas sp.
AAAGCTTTGCGGGATAAAGCAAATGCTTGGTTATAAAAAATTTTTCTGTTTTGTCAAAAGCAATACCTTAACAGTGGCTAACAGGACTTTTCCGTTGAAATTGATCAACTTTTGCAAACGGAACTTCTCTAATCAAAATATCTTGTATATGAGAAAAATTTTATTGTCATCAGTATTCCTGCTAAATGGATTCCTTTTGTGTTATAGTCAAAATACCATTAATATGTGGACGGAGACAAATGAATCCTCTTTGACAAAAAGCGGGAAAAATGTTTTCGAAAAAAATTATAAACCCGGCGCCTATAAAGTATTTCAATTGAATGAATCTCTTATGCGATCTGAGTTAAGTAAAGCTCCGTCTATTCAAAAGGTACCAATGCACAAATCGGATTTTATTATTTCAGTTCCTAATTCAGATGGAATGTTGGAAAGATTCAGGGTAGTGGAATTTCCGGTAATGGCCCCGGAACTTTCAGTAAAATATCCTGAAATAAAATCGTACGCAGGTCAGGGTATTGACGATCCGTCATCATCCATTCGATTTGATATAAACCCGCAGGGATTTCATGTGATGATATTATCATCCAAAAGAAAAACTATTTATATCAATCCTGTTGACAGTGATAATAAATTATATGTTGTTTTTGACAGGGATCATTTATCTGACAAAAAAGAGATATTTGATTGCAAAGTGGAAGCTGTCACCAGCAGTGCGATACAGGGAATCCCGGTTTCTGCAGCAACCAATGCTAATGCCGATGATGGGAAATTAAGAGCTTATCGTTTGGCTCTTTGTGTAACCGGTGAATTTTCTGTTGCAGCATTAAACGGTGCTGGCGGAACAGATGCCCAAAAAAAAGCGATTGTATTGGGCATTTTAAATACAGATCTCACCAGGGCCAACGGCATTTATGAAAGAGACTTCGGTATTCACATGAACCTTGTCGCAAATAACGATGCCATTATTTATCTTGATCCTGCAACCGATCCCTGGACAAGCTCTTCTCAATGGAACAGCAAGACTCAAACTACCTGCGATGGTGTAATAGGCAGCGCCAATTACGACATCGGCCATCTTCTGGCACGTGTGACCACCACACCAAATAATAATGGTAATGCAGGTTGTATAGGTTGCGTTTGCAAAGCGGGCTCAAAAGGCAGCGGCTTCAGTGCTCATACAGATGTCGTTGGTGATCCTTTGGTAGTGGATTATTGGACTCATGAAATGGGCCACCAGTTCGGCGCTAACCATACTTTTACTTTCAGCAACGAGAGTACTGCTTACCAGATGGAGCCTGGAAGCGGTTCCACTATCATGGGTTATGCGGGGATTACAGGAGCAACCGACCTGCAACCTCACAGTGATGATTATTTTCATGCCATAAGTATTCAGCAGATCACGGATTATATTAAATCAGGAACCGGTGGCGGGGCTTGTGCCGTAGTTAGTGTAACCGGAGATAATACACCTGCCGCAAATGCAGGTGCTGATTATACTATTCCTAAATCAACTCCTTTCAAATTAACCGGAGCAGGAACTGATGCAGATGCTACTGATGTATTAAGCTATTGCTGGGAGCAAATGGATGATTACGGAACCAGCAGTAATTCGAATACCTATCCCACATCCACAACAACGAAAGGACCCTTATTCCGAAGTTTCCTGCCGGATAATTCGATTTCAAGAGTTTTCCCTAAGCTTAGTTCGATCCTTGATGGTACCAATGCAAATAAATGGGAAGTATTGCCTGCAGTTGCAAGGACCATGAATTTCAGATTAACAGTAAAAGATAATCATCCCAGTGGCGGTAATAACCAAAGTGACGATATGATAGTAACTGTATCAAGTGCAGCAGGTCCGTTTACAGTAACACAACCGAATACCAATCTTACCTGGGCAGCGGGGTCTCAGCAAACAATCACATGGACTGTAGCATCTACCAATGTTGCACCGGTGAATTGCGTCAATGTAAATATTCTTTTATCAACAGATGGCGGCCAGACATTCCCTGTTACACTCGCTTCAGGCACACCAAACGACGGTTCACAATTAGTGACTCTGCCTGCTGCACAGAGCACTGCATGCAGGGTAAGAGTAGAAGCGGTTGGTAATATTTTCTTTGACATTTCCAATACTGATTTTACAATCGGTGTACCTGCCCCATGCAATACGCCATCAGGCTTATCTGCTTCTGCAATTACAACAAACAGTGCAACAGTAAATTGGGGCGCTGTAAACGGGGCTAATTCTTATGACGCGGATTACAAGCTTGCTTCATCAGGTTTATGGACAAATGCTGCCACAGCTACTACAGCCACTTCTGTAAACCTGATCAGCCTGAACTCATCAGCATCTTATGACTGGAGAGTCAGGGCCAATTGTAATGGTGGCAGCAGTGCTTATACGATTACACAAAGCTTTACCACATTATCTGCCGGCTGTAATGATGTATATGAACCTAATGATACAAAAGGAAAAGCTGCGGCTATTCCTTTAAATACAAATATCAACGGACTTATTTCAGCAGGTACAGATAAAGATTTCTTTAAGTTCAGTAACAGTTCAATTGCTCCGAATATTAATGTTACCCTAAGCAATCTCCCTGCTGATTATGATATAAAACTTTTTGATCCGTCAGGCGCCAATGCAGCTATCTCTAAAAATAAAGGCATAGCAAATGAAACCATAACTTATAATGGCGGCCCGACGGGAACTTATAAGGTACTTGTGTATGGTAAGAAAGGCGCCAGCAATCCTGCAAATTGTTACACACTAAAAGTGCAGACCGGGAGTTCTGCTTTTAAAGGCAGTACAGAAGAAAAATATGCTGTCAGCAAGGTTGGAGAATCCATCCTTGTTTACCCGCAACCTGCAAACAGTTTTGCAAATATTCAGTTGAATAATGAATGGAAAGGTGTTGTCAATCTTACAGTATATAACCAGTTAGGGGTAGCTGTTACGATAAAAAAGCTGAATGCAGAAAGTAAAACTTATAAACTGGACGTTAGTCATTTGTTCAGCGGAATGTATTATCTGAAGATCACGAATAACAATGAAACTGTAACAAAGAAGATCATCATTCAGCGATAATGAATATTTCAAAAAAATAAAAGCTCTGTCGTTGATTTGGCGGGGCTTTTATTTTTTTTTATTGTTATCCTAACGTGAGTTCAGTATAAGCAATCGTTCATGTTTTTTATTCTTTGAAATTTGCTAAAATAGATTCTTCGTTCCTCAGAATGACAAGCAATAGAATATGTTTTTACCTTTTAGCCCAAATAATTTTTCATCTGTTTGTCATGCTGACAAAGGAAGCATCTGAAAAAATCATCCCGAACTCACGTTATCCAACTCTTCCCGGGTTCTTCGCAACAAAATCGTTCCATCCGTTAAAATTTTTCTTATTCTTTGTAAGGAGTGATGAAATCTGGAAATAATGACAGAGTGCTACTGCAAGCGCATCGGTTGAATCAAAAAATTGCGGTTTTTCATTGATGTTAAGAATGCGATGGAGCATTTTCCATACCTGCTCTTTATCCGCGTTGCCATTGCCTGTAATGGATTGTTTCACTTTTTTGGGTGAATACTCCGTGACCTCAATATTATATTGCATTGCTGCTGCTATGGCTACCCCCTGTGCCCTGCCTAACTTCAGCATGCTTTGCACATTCTTGCCGAAGAAAGGCGCTTCGATGGCAAATGTTGTCGGCTTATATTTTTTTATCAATGAGCAAACAGTGGAATGTATTGTTTCCAGTCTTGCATACACATCTTTTTTAGAGGCAAGCCTCAACACATCCATTGCAAGTATGTTGGTTTTTTCGTCCTGTACAGCAAGCACAGCATAACCCATTATGATAGAGCCGGGGTCTATACCTAAAATAATTTCATCTCTTTGCTTCATTGCTTTGTGAAAATAACAATTTAGTGTATTTACCCAATGGAGAATTTTACCGGTCTATTTCAAAATTGCTGAAATGTTTTGAAGCTTTCAGTATAAGCTTTTCAATTTTTTAAATGCAGGGTCAGACGTTGCGATAAAACAAACGTGTATTTTCAATAAAAAAATCAATATGTACAACTAAAAGCCAGGTAAGACATTAAGTAATCACATTGCTGCAAGCTGAACTTTTTGGGTAAGTTCCATTACATTTTCACGGAATAAATTATCAGTATCCATCAGGTCTTTTACAGTTTGGCAACTATGAATAACAGTTGTATGATCTCTTCCGCCAAAATGTTCACCAATCGTTTTTAGTGAGTTCTTGGTAAAGGCCTTAGCGAGGTACATAGTTATCTGGCGGGCCTGAACAATTTCGCGTTTTCTTGTTTTCTGGAGGAGTTTATAATAAGGCACATCAAAGTATTAGCAAACCATTTTCTGAATAGCATCAATTGTAATTTCCTTGCTGCTTGTTTTAATGAAATTACGCAGCACTTTCTTGGCAAGTTCAAGATCAATTTCTCTTTTATTGAGCGATGATTGCGCCAGCAGGGAAATCAATGCACCCTCGAGTTCACGCACATTGGTAGTTATATTATACGCTACATATTTCACTACTTCTTTCGGCATCTCCAGACCATCATTTTTCATTTTCCGCTCAAGAATCTCGATCCTTGTTTCATAATCGGGTATCTGCAGATCAGCGCTTAATCCCCAACGGAAACGGCTGAGCAGCCTCTCCTGTAAACCATCGAGATCTTTGGGAGCTTTATCTGAAGTAAGCACCAATTGTTTTCCACTTTGGTGAAGATGATTGAAAATAGCAAAAAGTGCATCCTGGCTTTTTTCAGCCCGTGAAAAAAACTGCACATCGTCAATGATCAGTGTATCTATTAACTGGTAAAAATGAATAAAATCATTGATAGCATTGTTACGGCTGTGATCTTGAAATTGATTAATGAATTTTTCACTGCTTACATACAACACGACCCTGTTATGATGCAAACGCTTTACTTCATTGCCTATGGCTTGCGCAAGATGCGTTTTGCCCAAACCAACGCCTCCGTAAATTACAAGCGGATTAAATGAATTTGCGCCTGGTTTGTCTGCAACAGATTTTCCGGCGCGTCTTGCTACCCTGTTACAATCACCTTCAATCAGCGCATCAAAAGTATATGCAGAATTAAGCTGCGGATCAATCTGCATCTTTTTCAATCCCGGAATTACAAACGGGTTCTTAACAGGATTAGGTATTACCAAGGGAAAATCCATTTCATTGTTATTGTAAATTTTTGCAGTTCCTGCGGGAATATCCATGCTTCCATTGCTCCCGCCGCTGTCAACCATAATGCGGTATTCCAACCTTGCATCTTTTCCCATTTCTCTTTTCAAAGTCTTTGCCAATAAATTCAAATAGTTCTCTTCAAGATATTCATAAAAGAATTGACTGGGCACCTGTATCAGCAATACATTATTATTTTTCAGTTCGATAACCTTAATTGGTTGAAACCATGTTTTATAATGCTGCCACTCTACTATATCCTTTATAATTTTCAGACAATTATCCCAAATGGATTCAGCGGTTTTGGTCATGGCAATATCTTCAGAATTTATATCGGGTCAAGAATATTACGCCGGATAAAAGACCCAAAAAATTCGTTCATGAGTTAATAAATAAATTTTTTGAGGCGGAGAACGAATATCAACTTTTTATGTTGAAAAAAAAATTTTTTCCTTTCATGTTTTTTTGCAAATAATGATATTAGAATATCTGGTAAAAAAACTTTTACTATAACTCAATGATAGTAAAACACATGGCTGGGGTAAGGGCGTTCATATCTTTTTTTTTGTTTTTTTTTGTTTTTTTATGGGTAATTTAAAAAAAAATGCTTAATATCCTCATTTTTAGTTTTTACCTGCCCGCATCAGTCATTTCAGATATTTTTTAGTTTCAATTTATAAAAATATCCCGACGGAATATTCCTGTAATATTTCTTATTTACAGCATGTATATTTTCTGAAAACAAGGCTGACAAGGGCTTTCAGAAGATAAAATTATTATTCAAAAAAACAAATCCTCTTTCTTGCAACAGGACTTATTTAAACTGCACGCTGTTTTTTCTGTACAAAAAAACACCTGATCAGATCACTCCTGCCAGTTCAAGGCTTCTTTTTTTAAGGAGGCGGATTTCGATATTTTCAATAATTGCTTCCGGCGCAAGAATAAGTGAAACACCAGGTTGCATCCACCAATCACTTTTCACCAGTTTTTCAAAGTGAATGGTTCCTATAAAATAATTTCTCTCCTGCCCGCCATGCCATTCCTCTATCCATTCAAAATCATCTTTAGGTACTTTGCTTATTTTATCAAAACTTATATAAGTACGCACATAAAAATCTGTTGTCAGTTCTGAAGGTTTGTGATGATACAATTTTTTATACTCATAGTGATAATCATAACGCAATGCAGATATATCGCTCAATACGGCAGACGCGGTGGGAAAGCTGCCAGCCCCTTTGCCGTAAAAAAATTGCTTGTCTGCAAAGCCTGTTTCAATTACAACGCCATTGTATTCATTCTTTACAAATGCCAGGTGGTCTTCGTGATTTACGAACTGGGGCAATACAAATGCAGCCACTTTACCATTCTGTAGTTTTTGTGCCTGCGCAACAAGCTTGATATCGTAATTTTTTTCTTTGGCAACTGCGGCATCGCTCAACTGTATATTCTGGATTCCTGTAAATAAAACATTATCCGGATGCTCTACTATGCCGTACGCATGGTTCAAAAGAATAACCCATTTATTTACTGCATCATACCCTTCTATGTCCAACGCAGGGTTACTTTCGGCAAACCCCAACTGTTGTGCGAGCAACAAAGCTTCATTGAACTCCAGCTTATCCTCAAACATTTTGGTTAAAATAAAATTGGTAGAGCCGTTTACAATCGCTTTAATTGCGTGCAGCAAATCGTTATCATAATATTCTTCGAGGTTCCGGATCACCGGGATAGAAGCGCATGCTGCAGCCTCGCACAAAAATGGCAGTCCTGTTTCCAGTTGCAGTTGAAGAATTTCGGGTAAATGTTCTGCAATCATTTTCTTGCTTGCACTTACTACAGCTTTGCCATTCCTGAATGCGGTCCTGATGATCTCAAATGCCTCATCAGCATTATCAATCACTTCCACAATTACATTGATTTTTTCATCAAACAACAATACATTTCTGTCTGTTGTAAATAATTCTGCCGGTGCATTTCTTTTTTTATCCGGATGCTTGATACATACTTTTTTTACCTTGGCCTTTAATGAATCTGTTTGTTGCAATATTCTATATAATCCTTCTCCTACTGTGCCAAATCCAAACAAGCCAATCGTTAGTTCCTTATGTGTTTCCATTAATTTGTTTTTGAAGTTTATAGTTTCCTGCTTGTTCTGACGACAGGTCAGGCAAGGTTGTTTTATATTGTTCCAGAAAATCTTCGATGAGTTGAGAGAGTTGCTCATACTCAAGCAGAAAACCATCATGCCCATAATACGAATCAATGATTGCCAGTTCTGCATGGGGAATATGTGCAGCGAGAAGTTCCTGTTCACATGTCGGAAAAAGCATGTCTGATGAAATGCTGATAACCAAGGCTCTTGATTTAATGCTGTGTAAAGCGGTTTTCACCGATTCCCGTCCTCTGCCTGCATTGTGTTTATCCATTGACTGGGAGAGAAAATAATAGCTGAAAGCATTAAAACGTTTTGCCAGCTTCTCGCCCTGGTAGCGTTGGTAAGTTTCTGCCTTGAAAACCTGTTTATCAACAGGTTCATTTTCCGTTTCACCGGTAAATCCATGCTGAGATTTTACATAAGTATCATAATGTCTGTAAGAGATCAATGCAACAGACCTTGCGACTTTCATTCCTTCAAGACCCGCATCTACATCTTTATTTTTCCACGTAATATCATTTTCAATACACATACGCTGCGATGCATTAAATGCAATGCCCCATGCAGAATGCTCTGCATTTGTGGCAATTGGAAAAATGAATTCAAATGCATCAGGTTCTTCTATAGCCCATTCCAGCAATTGCTGCCCGCCCATAGAGCCGCCAATACCAATATGAATTTTTCCGATACCGAGAAATTTTCTCAGATGCCTGTAAGCATGCACCATATCACGTGTAGTGAATAACGGAAAATCGTGATAATAACTTTCTCCGGTGGCTGGATCAATATCGAGCGGGCTGATACTTCCATAACAACTTCCGGGCATATTTACACACACAATAAAATATTTTGCCGGATCAAGCAGTGTTTTTTCTCCCACAAGACCGGGCCACCATTCTATAGGATTACTGTTTGCTGTAAGTGCATGAAATATCCAGACGGCATTGCTTTTATCTTTGTTCAGCCTGCCATGCGTTGTGTATGCAAGATGAAAACCAGGTAAGCTTCTTCCGCTTTCAAGTATAAACGGATGATGATATGAAAATGATTTCTGGCTCAAGTTTTTTGATTTTATGTAATCAGCTTATTATCCATTCATAAAAACATTTCTTCTTATGCGACTTCTTCCACGGGTTTTAATTCAATGTAAATTGCGGTGCATGTACTTTTTGAAATGCCTGGTCAAAGTCTGCTTTAATATCGTCAATATGCTCAAGGCCTGCACTTATGCGTACAAGATTTGGCAACACACCGCTTGCAATTTGTTCTTCCTCACTTAATTGCTCGTGTGTAGTAGATGCCGGGTGAATAACCAAAGTCTTTGCATCCCCTACATTGGCAAGATGGCTGGCAAGTTTCAATTCATTTATCAGTTGTGCAGCCTTTTCTTTTCCGCCTTTAATGCCGAATTGCAATACGCCTCCAAATCCGTTTTTCAAATATTTTTTTGCGAGTTCATGATACGGGCTGCTTTCAAGACCGGGGTACCAGACATATTCTACTGAAGGATGTTCTTCCAGCCAGTTAGCAAGAGCCAGTGCATTCTCTGAATGACGCTGCATGCGCAGCGACAATGTTTCTAATCCCTGCAAAAGAAGAAAAGAATTGAATGGCCCCTGTGAAGATCCGTAATCTCTCAGTCCTTCCACACGTGCACGAATGATAAATGCAATATTGGGTAATCCAAGCGGGTTGCCTTCACCAAAAATATCCCAGAATTTTAATCCATGATAACCTTCTGATGGCTCTGTAAATTGAGGGAATTTGCCATTAGCCCAATTATAGTTACCACCGTCAACAATTACACCGCCAATCACTGTACCGTGTCCTCCGATCCATTTCGTGCAGGACTCTACTACAACATGTGCACCCCATTCAATCGGGCGGAACAAATATCCCCCTGCTCCGAATGTATTGTCCACAATCAAAGGCAAATCATATTCTTTCGCAAGAGCGTCAAACTTTTCAAAATCGGGAATATTCAAACGTGGGTTGCCGATTGTTTCAAGGTAAATCGCTTTGGTATTCTTATCAATCAGGGGGACAAACTTTTCTGTATCATCTCCTTCAGCAAACCTTACATCAATACCCAAACGCTTAAAAGAAACTTTAAACTGGTTGTAAGTGCCGCCATATAAATAAGAAGTGGAAACAAAATTATCGCCAGCCTGCATGATATTATTAAGCGCCAGAAACTGTGATGCCTGGCCTGAACCGGTTGCTAATGCAGCCACACCTCCTTCCAATGCAGCCATGCGTTTTTCAAATACGTCAGTGGTCGGATTCATAATCCGTGTATAAATATTTCCGAACTGGCGAAGTCCAAATAAGTTGGCAGCGTGTTCAGAACTTTCAAAAGCATAAGAAGTAGTTTGATAAATAGGTACTGCACGTGCTCTTGTAGTAGGATCAATTTCCTGTCCGGCATGCAGTTGCAGTGTTTCAAAATGCAGGTTGCTCATAATAGTTTTTTTTAATTAATTAAAACTTGTTTGTATTTGGGATTAAAGGAGATAATAATGATGCGATAGTGCCGCAAGGACATAAAATTACAATATGCCTTGCGGCATACAACAACAGCAACAACAGACGATAATAGTGTTGCAGAAAACGGGAATTTGTTTATCTAAGTGCCTGTTCATGCAGTTACAAATCTTGACCAAATTTGCTTTCTTTTTAGTAAAAAAGCATACAAATATCGTAAAAATGTTGTTAAGTTTATTACTTAGCCTGAATTTCCTTCTTCAAAAACTGTTTTAAAATGAAGCCCAAAGTTAATGATTTCTACTCTTAATTTCTCACATTGATGAAAGCAGCTTTGAAAGTTGCCCTTGCGAAGATAATACTATGAAAGGTCTATGCAACCTCGGCAATAAAACATTAATGCGAAACCAAACTAACATAACAAATTTCGGACGCAGTCCACCAAAATATTCATACCGGCACTATACCTTTATTCTTAAACTTTAATACAATGAAAAAAATATTTATTTATTTGTTGCTTTCTTTCCCGCAATATATTCATTTGAGCAAATTAAAGAGGGAAGTAAAGTATTGACAAGCACAATTGGCATTTTAGGAATTGGTATCAGTGAAAGTAAAACGACATCTGATATTAATCCCACTTTGACAACAAAATCACGAGGATTTGGCTTTAATAGTAAAGTAACTTATGGAAAAATTTAAAAATTAAATTTATGGTCCTATGGATTAAACTTTTCTTGGAGATTAAACACGCAATCTAATGGAGGAAGTGACTACCATTCAATCGGTTTTGCTCCTGTTGTAACTTATCAAAAATTTTATTCAATAACTAATAAATTATATTTTTCTCCATTTACGAAGTTGAGTATCGGCTATCAATATTCAAAACAAGATCCTACAGCTTCTTCGTCAGCATTTATTCAAAAAGGCATAGTAGGTTCTATAGCTTTCTATCCATTCTCTGTTGCATTTTCAAAAAACCACAAAACTAATTTTCTCTTTATGCTGGGTAATACTTCAATTAATTATGATAGAACAAAATCTTTTTATGAAGCAAATCTTGATAATGGTAAAACCATCTCAAGTAGTCTTTCTATTAATGCTAGTATTGGTGGAATTAGTTTTGCCATTCAAAAACTATTTTAAACTTAATATAACATATTCCCCAAGCATTGAATATGAATAAGCTTTCTATTTAAACGCATTGAATCCCGTCACATCCATACCGGTGATAAGCAGGTGTATATCATGCGTGCCCTCGTAGGTGATCACGCTTTCCAAATTCATGATATGGCGCATAATGCTGTATTCGCCTGTAATGCCCATGCTTCCTAAAATCTGCCTTGCATCACGGGCTATATTCGCGGCAATTTCACAACTGTTCCGTTTGGCCATGCTCACCTGCTGCGGAGTTGCTTTGCCTTCATTCATCAATACTCCCAAACGCCATACAAGCAATTGTGCCTTGGTAATTTCTGTGATCATCTCTGCCAGCTTTTTTTGCTGCAACTGGAATGCCCCTATGGGTTTGTCAAACTGGATTCGCTCTTTGCTGTAACGTAAGGCAGTATCGTAACAATCCATTGCTGCACCGATTGTACCCCATGCAATACCATACCGCGCTTTGGTCAAACAACTTAACGGCCCTTTCAGCCCTTTTACGTTTGGAAGAATATTTTCTTTCGGCACTTTTACATTGTCAAAAACCAATTCACCTGTTGCGCTGGCACGAAGGCTCCATTTACCATGCGTGGTTGGTGCAGAAAACCCATGCATCCCTCTTTCGAGGATTAATCCATGTATCTCGCCTGATTCATTTTTTGCCCATACTACAGCTACCTGTGAGTAAGGTGCATTGCTGATCCACATTTTTGAACCGTTTAAGATAACATGGTCACCCGCGTCTTTAAAATTGCTGAGCATTCCCCCAGGATCGCTTCCGTGATTGGGTTCCGTTAATCCAAAACACCCGAGCCATTCACCGCTGGCAAGTTTCGGTAAATATTTTTTGCGTTGATCCTCGCTCCCATAAGCATAAATGGGAAACATGACCAGCGAGCCCTGCACACTTGCAGTGGAGCGTACCCCGCTGTCACCGCGTTCCAGTTCCTGCATCATCAAACCATAAGATATATAATCCAACCCGCCACCACCATATTCAGGCGGAATAGTAGGGCCGAAACAACCCAGGTCACCCATCTGTCTTACGATCTGTTCGGGGAATTCAGCACGCTGTGCATAGTCTTCAATGATGGGAGAAATTTCTTTCTTCACATAATTGCGCACTGCTTCCCGTACATGCTTATGCTCTTCTGTAAGCAATTCATCCAGGCAGTAATAATCAGGAGATTGAAACAGGTCTGTTTTAGCAGCCATAATAGTTTTTTTGTATGCCGCTAATGTATGAAAAAGGCTGTTCTCAGAAGCTCCTATGTTTAAATATTGCAGATTAGCACACTGATGACGCAGACTTGAAACCTGCCCGACTGAGTCATTCAGGCGGGGATTTACACGGATTTTATCTGCGATAATCCGTTTAATCAGTGTCATCCGTGTTCCCTTTTTCAACATAGAAAA
>JAHEZC010000440.1 GCA_023251275.1 Parafilimonas sp.
CTTGTTTGATAAAAACACCAAGGAAAAGCTTGCTAAGGCAAAAGAAGAACAGGGTGTGGCTGTAAAAATAAAATTAGGTCTGCAGCCTTTAACCGATATTCATCTAAGCACAAAGGCCGGTCCGGATAATGGGATGGCAGACGGAAGTAATCCTGTCTATTCTTACATACTCACTTGTATCGCCGTTTTTATTTTAATACTTGCCTGCATCAATTTTATCAATCTTGCAGTGGCACAATCCTTAAAGCGCAGCAAAGAAATAGGAATAAGAAAAGTTGTTGGCAGCACCCGTAAGCAATTAATCAAACAATTTCTTACTGAATCATTTCTTGTTTCATTGCTCGCTTTTGCAATCGCTGTTTTTTTGACGATACTCATTCTGCCTTTCTTCAATGAATTAGCCAATAAAAAATTAAACCTCTCTTATTTATCCGATGGTTATTTGTATGCAGGTTATTTTTTGTTGTTACTTGTTACATCATTTATTGCGGGCTTTTATCCGTCGCTTATCCTGTCTGCATTTCAGCCGGTGAAAGTTTTGTACAACAGGCAAAGACGCATAGGTAAAAATTATCTTACCAAAGGATTGATCGTGTTGCAATTCGCTCTTGCTATTTTTTTGATCATCGGCACAATAGCCGTTAACACACAATTAAATTTTCTTCTACATGCATATCTCGGTTATGATGGCAAAAATCTTGTTCGGATTGATATTCCCATCAGCAAATCAAGTGACCAACTTCCCGCACTATTTAAAAATGAATTAGCGAATAAAAGCAATATTGTCAGCGTAGCGGCAAGAAATGGAGGACGAAGCATATCGGGAGCAAAGGCCGATGGGAAAAATATAACAATTGAAAACAATAAAATTGACGATCAATATTTAACCACTCTCAAAATACCCATTACAGCAGGCAGAAATTTTTCTCCGGCATATCCATCAGATTCTATGCATTCAGTTATCGTAAACGAAAGTTTTGTAAAAGAAGCTGGATGGAACATTCATGACGCTGTTGGAAAAACAATCAGCGTAGGGGATGACAACAGGCCTGTAACCATTGTTGGGGTAGTAAAAGACTATCATTTCCTGTCGCTTAAAGAAAAAATTACACCGGAACTATTTTCAATGGAACCGGCTTTTAATTTTGGGCAAATATGGGTGAAGATAAATTCCCATGATATTCCGAAAACACTTGCATTGTTGCAGAGCACCTACAAAAAAATAGTACCCTACTTTCCATACTCGTATCAATTCATGGACGACATCAATGCTAAGAATTACGAAACGGAAACAAAATGGAAACAGATGATAAGTATTGCATCGGTTCTTTTCATTTTCATTTCCTGCATTGGTTTATTGGGGCTTGTTATTTTATCAATTGAGAATCGTACAAAAGAGATCGGCATAAGAAAAGTATTGGGCGCTGCGGTATCAAAAATTCTCGTGCTCGTTTCTAAAGACTTTTTATTGCTGATAATAATTGCTTTCCTCATTGCAGCTCCCTGCGGTTATTATGCGATCAATAAATGGCTTGAGGATTTCGCTTATCGCATCAACATAAGCTGGTGGATATTTCTCATTGCAGGTTTAGCTGCTGTAGTAATTGCTTTACTTACCATCAGTTTCCAGGCAATAAAAGCGGCGATTGCAAATCCAGTTAAAAGTTTAAGAACGGAATAAAAGAGACGGGGGATGATAAATGATAAATGTTGAATTGTATTCGTTTTGCCTTCATCATTTAACATTCAAAACACAACATTAAAAACGCTTTATGTTTAAAAATTATTTCAAACTTGCTGTACGAAACATTGGTCGCAAAAAACTATATACAGTAATCAACCTGGCGGGGTTAAGCGTAGCCAGCGCATTTTGTATTTTGGTGTATTGGTATGTGCAGCATGAACAATCATTCGACAGGTTTCATGTAAATGAAAAACAACTGTATCGGCTTGAATTCAATGATTTTTTCAACCCAGGTAAAGAGGAGATGAAAACGAGTTTTTTCTCTTTTATGATGAAAAATTCTGAGCAGAAAAACATGATACAGACACCGGTAATATTGGCTGGAGAACTGCAAAGAAATTTTCCTGAAATAGAGCATACTGTAAGAGTAATGCCAGGCTATGAAACAATTGTCCGGGTAAACAATCAAAGTTTTAAGGAACAAAATAACAGCGCATTTGCAGACGCTGATTTTTTCAAGGTTTTTAACTTTCCACTCAAGGAAGGAAACCCATCTTCGGTGCTTGCGGGTCGTAATCAAATTGTGTTGAGTGAAGCCGCCGCTACAAAATATTATGGTAAATCCGATCCTATTGGCAAAACAATATTATTGCCAACAAGGGATAGCGCATTATTTACTGTAAGTGGTGTGGCAAAAGATTTTCCTGCCAATTCCAGTTTTCGTTTCGATCTGATAATGCCAAGAGAATCTGTTCCTGATTATGCAGAGGAGGTGAGCAAGGGATTAAATACATTCAGCGATCTGCTCATCATACAACTCAAAAAAGGAACAGACGTACATTTATTTCAACAAAAGCTTGATGCTTTTGGAAGAAAATATTTTGCATCTGTACTGAAAGAATGGGCTGCTTTCCCAAACAGTGACGTAAAGCCCGAAAACTTTCATATTTTTCTTCGCCCATATTCCGATGCGCATTATAATGTAAGCTATGGATGGGGACATTATACTGATTTAAAAAATATTTATCAACTGAGTTGTCTTGCAATCGTCATTCTTCTTATAGCTTGTCTTAATTATATCTTACTTACGCTTACCGGCACGGTTTCCCGTTCTCACGAAATAGGAATCCGAAAAACGATTGGCGCAGCAAGAAAACAGATCATCCTTCAATTTTATATTGAAACACAAATACTCTCTTTTCTTTCTGTACTGATCGGTTTCATCCTTGCTGTAATTTGCCTGCCTCTGTTTAATAGCCTCACCGGTTCTGCCATGCAGTTAGCATTTTTTTCATTTAAAGATTTAATACTGCTGTTATTCGCATTGGGTTTTATATTGGGAATATTGTCCGGCATTTACCCGGCATTGGTCATGTCAGGGTTAAAGCCCTTAAATATGATGCGAAAATTTTCTGCGTATCGTTTAAATCCATATTTATCCAGAGCGCTTGTAATAGCCCAATTCTCAGTTTGTATCATCCTGATCATTTCATCACTTGTTATCAGCAGCCAGATGCGCTATATGAATAAAACAGAACTTGGTTTTGATTCAGACCAGGTAATTTCAATTCAAAATCCTTATGGATTTGAGAATTCATCCAATATTTTTCAGCTAAGGGACAGGTTTTTTCACTATGCATCAATGGAGCCTGCTTTCGAGGATATTACCAGCACATGGTTTCAATACCAGGGATATAATACCAACGGTCATCTAATAAA
>JAHEZC010000441.1:0-2171 GCA_023251275.1 Parafilimonas sp.
CAAAAGATAAGATCGGAAATGCTGCGAATACCATATTGATAGACAACCGCAGAAACTGGTGGTGGCGAACATTGATTGGCGGTATTGCAGGAGGCCTGGTTGCAGGCCTGCTTGTACATTCATTGAAATAACAAAAATCAATCAATAATCTCTCTTTCTTCATTGATCAAAAAAAATTCACATGAACTTTTTATCGCCAATGGTGAGATGATGATGAATCCTGGTGGCTATTAAAGCTAAATCTCAGAAAATTTATTCACCAATTAAAAATAAAACCTATGCTTCACTACATTATTACCAACCGCCAAATTCTCCCGGATGTTAATGGCGAGTACATCAAACCTGATGGTGGCGAAACGCCTTCTGAAAATCTGCGTTTCGGGACTTTTGATTCAACTCAGTATAGTGCAACAAAAGATGCCCGCAAATCAGTAAACCTTTTCCCCGATCCGAAGGCTCCCGACACCGCTACTATAATGACAGATGCAGATACACAGCCTTATTCAAAAGACCTTGCCAATGCAGACACCGCCAATCTCATCGGATCCAAAAAGTTTTTTGCTGAGTTATACCAAACTATGCAACACACTGATGGCGACATTTTATTTTTTATCCATGGTTATCACACTGATCTGAACGGAGCCCTGCAGAGCATTTGCGACCTGGAAAAAGTGTATATAAATGACAGCAGTCCTGTTAAACAGATCGTCGCTTTTACATGGCCCGCGATGGATAAATACCTGCGCTACCGCGATGATGCAAAAGATGCAGAATTATCAGGCTATGTGCTTGCAAGAAGTTACCTTATGCTGATTGATTTTTTCAGGGCTATATTCGGACCCGATCCCCGAAAACCTTTCAATGAACCATGCGAAAACAATATTCACCTGATGGCTCACAGCATGGGCAACCGGGTAGTGGAAAATATGATGGTGGAACTGTTGAGCCAAAGAAATGGCAACATCACGGCCATTTTTAAAGAGATTATTTTAGCGGCATCTGATGTGGATTGGCAGGTTTTTGAAGACCCGCGGGCTTTTAATAAACTGACTGAAATAGGAGAACGCGTTACAATATATTACAACAATAAAGATCTCGCCCTCTTTATTTCGGAGACTACCAAAAACGCATATAACAGGCTTGGCAAATTCGGATTCAGGGATTATCATAAAGTGCCTGCACATATTTACAGCGTTGATTGTACGGGGATGAAAATTGAAGGTGGCCTGGACAGCAAAATCGTTCAGCATTGGTATTATAAGGAAAGCCGTGCTGTAGTAAACGATATAGTTAAAACGCTGAAAGGTACGAGGGTGGAGAATTTGGCAGGTGTATCAAGAACAACAATACCATCCATACCAATTCAATTCAGGCTGAAATCATAAGCTTGAAATGCAGCAATAAAAGAGAACCACATTTTTTATTTTCTATAAAATTTAAAAAATTATCATACACCTCTCTTTCCCAAACACCACTTATTCCTTTAATTATTCATCACACTAAAATATTTATACTATGACACGCAAACTATTATTTACCATTAATGGTACAGAAATATTTGGCTATATCAACAATACAGTAATAGCCTTCAAAAGTAAAATGAGTATTGATGCAGATGGCAGCCCCCGTGCTTATCATCCTGACTCAGTGAGCGGCCTCGACGACCTCGCAAACGCCGGTAAGCCCGGCAATTGGTTTGGCATTTTAACTGATAATGATAAACCCAACGGCATACCCGTGAAACAAACCGCAACAGACCCTGCCCCAGGCTTTTTTATATCTCCTACAGCATTGTCCGACTCTTTCAAACCTGATAGAAGAGATCCGACACGCTATGTGAATTCCGAAGAAATTCCTTATGTAGCACTGCCGCCGCAGCTTATTGACTTTTTTAAAAAAGCGGATATGGGATTTGCACTCAATGAGCATAATAACAAATTGAGTAATTTCATTTTTGCGGATATAGGCCCTAAAAATAAAATCGGTTAAGGTTCTGTAAAACTTGCAGCAAATCTTGGAATAAACGCTGATGCCAGGAATGGAGGCATTGGCTCCGGCATAGTGTATATACTTTTCGCAGGCTCAGGCGACCGAAAGGTAAAATCTATTGCGGAAATTGACACGATCACCAATAGATTCAAAGAGACTGTGGATACAGCAGCAATACTTGC
>JAHEZC010000441.1:2181-3394 GCA_023251275.1 Parafilimonas sp.
AATGCTGCAGCCCGCGACGCTGTCATCTCCGTAGCTGCTTCACAGGACGGAACAAAGGAATCCCCGCCCAATTCAAACAAAACTAAGTACGGCAAATGGTATGGCCTCGATGGCGAAAAGTGGTGTGCCATTTTTGTAAGCTGGGTATATGCTCATGCAGGACATCCGCTCGGTCATATTGAAAGCCGCAACGGCTATCAAAGCTGTCAGGGTGGTTTTAATCATTGGAAGGAATCAGGAGAACTTACCAAGGACCCTCAGAAAGGCGATATAGCTATTTATGACTGGGACGGTGATGGCCACTGCGATCATACCGGCATCTTTGAAGCATGGAAAGATGCTGGCAAAACTACTTTCTTTTCATGGGAAGGGAATACAGATGTGGGCAACAACAGCGATGGCGGTATAGTGATGCGCCGTGAAAGAAAAGCAAGTGTGGTGAAAGCTTTTGTAAGCCCGCGGGTTTTAGGCGATCCATCATCCCCTTTGGTTAACGATAATATACAAAGAGGCGACAGAGGTACGGAGGTAGCCGATGTGCAGCGGCTGTTGCACGACATGGGTTTTACCATTACGGTTGATGGTATTTTCGGGCCCGGTACAGAAGCCGCGGTAAAGGAGTTTCAGAAAGATAACAATCTTCCCGCTACAGGTATAGTAACAACAGTATTATTAGGGATTATGGAAGAAAAAGCCGTACTGCCGGAAGTAGCTGATAAAAAATTTACGACAGGTTCTTTTTTACGTAAGGGTAATGCGGGCACAGCCGTAAAGGCATTGCAGGAGGCGCTCAATGCATCAGGAATAATGCCAGTAGTGGAACCGGATGGTGTGTTTGGCAATGATACGTTAAAAGCAGTGAAGGCTTTTCAACTGCAAAACGGGCTTGATGCTGATGGCATAGCCGGCCCTCTGACGCTCAAAGCGCTTGGGGTAGAAGGAATATGATCTGAAGTATAAAAATCTGCAATACATATTCAATATGCTTTGGCGGGAAAAAGAAATAGCGGGATGAAGGGATGAATTTTTTCGCTTTTAGCTTCAGGTTACCAGGCAAATTAATTTTATTGCTTAGTGAAAGATTTCAATGCCTGTCTTTTCCAATCGGTTTGAGTTATTATCTTGAATATTTAAGTGGCCGAGGAAACTGCCACCTGCACATGCAAAGCAGTCGAGAAACGCTATATTTTAATAAAAGATATTGTGAATCTAT
>JAHEZC010000442.1:0-2237 GCA_023251275.1 Parafilimonas sp.
AAAAAAATCCAGTCAAAAGCAAGTAATGTCATAAGGTCATCTTTCCGGAAGAAAATTTAATAATTATAAAAATTAAAAAAGTATCGGCACCAAAGATATTTTTTAACATCACTGCTAAGACATCGAATCAAAATCATCGGAATGCGCTGGTCCTTCAATCAAACTTAAATTAATATCAGGCTTGTTTACCTCACTCACTTTATGAATATCCAGTAACAGTCTCGGTTCTCTTCCATCCATCACTTTCTGAATTGTTTCTTCCGGCATTTTCAATCCCACATAATGTCCTTGTGAAATAACAGAATGACGATCTGTTTTTGAAGGGCCTTCAATGATCCAGTCTGTCGTATCCTTTTTTTCAAACCGGCATTCATTGCAGATCCAATCTTCTGCTTCGCCCCATTTATCTTTCCTTGCGGTTACCCGATAGACTTCATCACCCCGATACCATAATCTCACTTTTCCATTACACTTAGGGCAATCCCTGTGTGCATCCACAGGGTTTAAAAACCATACCCGGTTTTTGAAACGGAATGTCTTATCTGTCAATGCGCCAACAGGGCAAACATCAATTACATTGCCTATAAAATCATTGTCCAGACTCTTTTCAATGTATGTTGCTATTTCTGCATGATCACCCCTGTCCAGCACTCCATGTACTCTTCTATTGGTGAGCTGATCGGCAGTATAAACACAGCGATAACAAAGAATGCAACGGGTCATGTGCAATTGTATATATGGGCCTATATCATGTTTCTCAAATGTTCTGCGTTGAAAAGCATAGCGTGTACCTTCTTTTCCATGTTCATAGCTCAGGTCCTGCAAATGACATTCACCAGCCTGGTCACAGATAGGGCAATCAAGCGGGTGATTGATTAATAAAAACTCAACCACTCCTGCTCTTGCTTCTTTTACTTTTACACTTGTAATATTTTTTACTTCCATGCCATCCATTACGGCAGTTCTGCAACTGGCCTGTAACTTAGGCATCGGACGGGGATCTTTTTCTGAACCTTTTGACACTTCCACCAGGCAGGTACGACACTTACCACCCGTGCCTTTCAACTTGCTGTAATAGCACATGGCAGGAGGAGTCACTTCACCGCCTATCTTTCTTGCTGCTTCGAGCACAGATGTTCCCGGCGGCACTTCGATTGTGATGTTGTCAATTGTTATTTTAAATAATGATTGATCAGGCATTTTTCAACAAATAATTTATTCTGATAAATTAGGCAACTGCCATTTGTCTTGCATCTGCGTAATGGGCTAATCCATAATTTCTTTTCAAGCACTCTGCGGGATTCATTACATGCCATTCAAACTCATCCCTGAAATGTCTTATCGCTGCTGCTACCGGCCATGCGGCAGCATCACCAAGCGGACAAATTGTATTTCCTTCGATCTTGCTTTGAATATCCCAGAGCAGATCAATATCACTCATTTTGCCTTTGCCGTATTCTATATTCTTTAGAATTTTTTCCATCCAACCTGTTCCTTCGCGGCATGGTGAGCATTGTCCGCAGCTTTCATGACGGTAAAATCTTGCAAGCGTCAGCGTATGCCGCACGACACATTGGTCTTCATCCAGCACTATAAAACCGCCGCTTCCCATCATGCTTCCTGTCGCAAATCCTCCATCAGCAAGGCTTTCATAATTCATGTATCTTGTTTCACCCTTTGCAGTCTGCAATATTAAGTTAGCAGGAAGAATAGGAACGGAGGAGCCGCCGGGAATACATGCTTTCATCTGCCTGCCTTTTGGAATGCCGCCACAGTATTCATCGCTGTAGATAAACTCTTCTACAGAAACAGTCATTTCAATTTCATATACCCCGGGTTTGTTGATATTACCGCAGGCAGAAATCAATTTTGTTCCTGTGCTGCGCCCGATACCGATCTTAGAATATTCTTCACCACCCATATTAATAATCGGAACAACAGCCGCAAGAGTTTCCACATTATTCACTACCGTTGGCCTGTTCCACAAACCCCTTACTGCCGGAAATGGCGGCTTGATACGCGGGTTACCGCGCTTGCCTTCGAGGCTCTCAATCAATGCTGTTTCTTCGCCGCATATATATGCCCCTGCGCCGCGATGTACATAAATCTCGCATTCGAATCCACTGCTCAAAATATTTTTACCTAACCAGCCATTTGCTTTTGCTTCTGCAATTGCCTGTTCGAGGATATCAGTTATCCAGGCATATTCACCGCGGATATATATGTATGTTGCATTT
>JAHEZC010000442.1:2247-3393 GCA_023251275.1 Parafilimonas sp.
CCATGAGGTACCTGTCTTTGAAAGTGCCTGGTTCACTTTCATCAGCATTGCATACAAGGTGGCGCGGCATTCCCGGTGGCTTGTCAATAAAACTCCATTTCATTCCGGCAGGGAATCCTGCACCGCCGCGTCCGCGGAGGCCGCTCTTTTTTACTTCTTCCACCACAGCTTCGGGACTCATCGTTTTCAAAGCCTTTTCCACGCTGCGGTAACCACCATGTTTTCTGTAAACATCGTAATAGCGAATGTCTTCAATGTGATCGTTCTCAAGTAATAACTTTATTCCCATAATTCTATTGGCTTATCAACTTTGAGCCGCTGTATTCATGTCAATTAAATATAACCGAATCTAATTATTTGCTTCAGCATTTTGTCTGCATTCTTCAATAATCAGATCAATCTTTTCTCTTGTTAAATGTTCCCGGTATGTTTTGCCGAATTGCATCATCGGGGCATAGCCGCATGCACCGAGACATTCAACCGTCTTTAAGCTAAACATACCATCAATTGTTGTCTGGCCCGGTTTTATTCCAAGCTTTTCTTCTATATATGCAACAATGTGATCACTGCCTCTTAACATGCAGGGACCTGTCTGGCAAACTTCAAATATATATCTGCCTATGGGCTTGAGGTTGTACATACTGTAAAATGTGGCCACTTCATACACCTCAATCGGCTCTATTTGCAAGAGTTCAGCTACATAATCCATCACGGGGACATCAAGCCATCCCCCAAATTCTTCCTGTGCCAAATGTAATATCATAAGGAGAGCGCTTTTCTGCATTCCTTCAGGATAATGAGAAATGATCTCTTTTGCTTTCAATAATTTTTCCTGTGAAAAGGCAGGCATTGTTTATGATGAATTTCTTTTTTTAAAAATTTTTTCCAGCATTTCCGCATCTGCTAAATCCTGTAATCTTCCTGTTGCCCTTTTGTTTTTTATTAATTGTTCAATGCCAATGCACTTTATTTCAACACTACCATCATTATAAATTTTACATGATTGAAAAGCTTCATTAAATGTAACACCGCTGATTGAAGTTAAAATATCAATTCTGAAAGGCATCCGTCCCATCATAATCACATTATCTTCTGTCGTAAAATCAGCTTTGGAAAATCCAATCGCGGAACCCCAAAAATCTTTAA
>JAHEZC010000443.1 GCA_023251275.1 Parafilimonas sp.
TTTTACATGATTGAAAAGCTTCATTAAATGTAACACCGCTGATTGAAGTTAAAATATCAATTCTGAAAGGCATCCGTCCCATCATAATCACATTATCTTCTGTCGTAAAATCAGCTTTGTAAAATCCAATTGCAGAACCCCAAAAATCTTTAAGAACTTCTAATATTTTTTCTGCATTAGTTTCTGAGCATTCGATTAGAATATCCATATCACCTGTTGTACGACTGTATCCTTCAAATATTACCGCCCATCCGCCAACTATTAAATATTTTACATCAAACTTATTCAGAAGACTGATAAACTCAATAAAATTTTCATTCAAAATCATCCCGGTCTTCTTTTAATTTTGTTTTTTTTATAATCTTTTCTCTTTTGTGCCTGTATGCTTCGCTCCAAATATTTTTTCTCATACGCTCTACATTCGCTGCACTTTCCTTCCAGTCAATACCTGCATAGTAATCAATATCCGCTTCTTCTGCTTCTGCAAAAGAGAGCTTTCTGGCAATGAGTTTTATTTTTCTTGGTTGAGACATACACTTTAAAATGATCAGATTTTACATCTGCATATTTTTGTATCAGTTATGCATCCATTTCTCCTGCAATCAAATTCAGGCTGCTCATGGTAATAATTGCATCGGCAAGCATCGAGCCCTTTGTCAGTTCTGAATAAGCCTGGTAATAAATAAAGCAGGGCCTGCGGAAATGCAGCCGGTAAGGGGTTCTGCCTCCATCGCTTACCAGGTAAAAACCGAGCTCGCCATTTCCTCCTTCCACACTGAAATAAACCTCTCCCGGGGGAATATCTATTTCACCCATAATTATTTTAAAATGCCATATCAACGCTTCCATTTTAGTATAAACATCTTCTTTCGGAGGGAGATAGTATTCAGGAACATCTGCATGATACACTTCTGCCTCAGCGCCTTTAAATTCCTGTATTTTTTTATACGCCTGGTTAATAATACTAAGTGACTCCCACATTTCCCTGTTACGAACCAGGAACCTGTCGTAAGAATCTCCTGTAGTCCCCACAGGGATTTGAAATTCAAAATCTTCGTAACTGCTGTATGGCGTATGTATGCGTACATCATAATCCACGCCTGCTGCTCTTAAATTGGGACCTGTGAAACCATAGTTCAGCGCACGCTCCGCACTGATAGGCCCTGCACCGATGGTACGGTCCATAAAAATACGGTTACGTGTCAGAAGGCTTTCAAATTCGTGCAACACCTTGGGATATTCTGTCAAAAACTTTTCAAGCTTCGTAAAAGCAGTATTGGAAAAATTTCTTTCAAAACCACCTATTCTTCCCATGTTCGTAGTTAGCCTCGAACCGCAAATTTCTTCATATATCTCATACACCAACTCACGGTACTGCATTACATAAAGAAATGGCGTAAATGCGCCGGCATCCACAGCTATCACGGAACTGCAAATGAGATGATCAGTAATTCTTGCAAGTTCCATGATAATAACACGAAGATAATCTACTCTTTTTGGCGTTTTTATTTTTAATAACTTTTCACAGGTCATGTGCCAGCCCATATTGTTAATCGGGCTTGAGCAATAGTTCATCCGGTCAGTAAGCGGTGTAATCTGGTATAAAGGTCTGCGTTCTGCAATTTTTTCAAATGCCCGATGTATATACCCCACAGTCTGCTCTGCTGAAACAACCCGCTCACCATCAAGCTCGACGATATTCTGAAATACGCCATGTGTGGCTGGATGCGTAGGCCCAAGGTTCAAAGTGGTCGTTTGCTTTTCTATTGAACCATCCGGTAATTTAATATGATGTTGTTGCTCCTGCATGATTAATTATCTGAAAGAAAATATTTGATCATTGTCTGAATTATTATTTCAATTTTTGATTCAGCTTACTATCTTTAGTTTGATGTTTTCAGGATAAAATATTCATTCAAAATTCACCTTCTCCCCCCTCAATTATTTTCCCTCCTTCCAAACATTTCATCGTCCTTATCTGTTCTTGTCTGGTCTTCAAGCGGATATTCTTTTCGCATAGGAAAATAATCCATTTCATCCACATTCAGTATTCGTTTTAAGTTTGGGTGTCCTATAAAATTTATTCCAAAGAAATCATACGTTTCTCTTTCCATCCAGTTTGCTGCTTCATACAGTCGTGTGGCTGTATAAATATCAGGCTGGCCAATATCTGTAAAAACTTTAAACCGTATGCGTACATTGTCAACCAGGTTATGCAAATGATACACTACAGCCAACTCGTTTCCCTGTTTGTCAGGATAATGAACGGCACACAGATCGGTTAAAAACCGGAACCTGAGTTCGGGATCATCGAATAAAAACTGCATTACTTTCAAATTCATTTCCTTTGGAGTCTCGAAAGTAAGCATACCATAAGGCTCTTCGAAATTGGTGACCCGCTCACCAAATTTTTCTATAAGTCTTTGTTTGATGATATCGTTGGTTAACATTTTCAGGCTATTATTTGTTTTCTTTTCCTGTACACTCCGCCTTTTATTTGTTTTAATTTTTTTACATCCTTGTTATACCAATAAATCCAGGATTTTATCTGTCTCCCTTTTGCATCTTTCACATTTACAATATCCCGTATAAATAAAGAAGCGGAAGGGTTGTTCACATCAAACTCTTCATATTCATCCAGAATAGAAAGTACATACACTAATTTAGCCGGTTCAATTTCAACTACCTCTCCATATACTTTCTGATTTGCATTACCATTCGGAGTTGCAGCCGGATAATTACCTGCATCAAACAATTTTCCTTTTACATATCCTCTTGTTTTTATCGTAAGTAATCCCGATATTTCAGGCACAATTGCTTCCAGCCTGCCTTTTCGTAATGTACCATATACAAAAAGATTATTCATACCTGCTCAATAAGGTTTCCAAATTTTCGAATCCAAATTCTGATATGTAATTTTTTATAAATCTTTGAGAGTTCAGAGTTTGCAAATAATACCCAAACAAATCTTTTACTTCATCGTTTCGTAAGTGTCCTCTTTTAATTAAGATTGAAATGAATTCAAAAAAGTTTAAATAGTTTACAAGAGTTTCTTCATTCTCCTCATTTGTTGGTATTCCTTCGGTATCTATATCCAAAAAAGTATTCATTCTGTTATATTCAATTACCCTTCTAACTGTAATAAAATTCGATTCTCTGTAAAATTTATCAAATAAATCCTTTAACCATTCACCTCTTTTTATTCTGGTATTATTTCTATATGTGAAAACAGTAAATATTATTCCTATTGAAGCAGCCAGATAAGCGCCTATTTGACAATATTTTATGATTTCATTGAGCATTCATTATTCTATTCCATAACTTCCCAATAATGCTGTATAATGTTCGCTGTTTCTGCGACGCAAACTTTCATTATGCGCCAATTCC
>JAHEZC010000444.1 GCA_023251275.1 Parafilimonas sp.
TTTTATTGAGAATGATAAATGCTTTTTGTTCATCATTACCCATCAATGCTGTATAACCGACGATGACAGTAAACATGATGGCGGCAAGCTGTCGGGATGAAGACATGAAAGAAATGTTTGCAGTGAAAGGTAAGAAAAGCACTCTTAATCTTCTGGAAAAACTTAAGATAGACTTAGGATGAAACTTTAATCAAACCAAACTGCAATTCTTTAAGTCTTTTATTGATGTGGCGATATATTCTGAAGCCTTTGAGCAAGATCATTTTTACAGCCCGATTTTCTTTAATAGTACATCAAAGCGGGGATCGGAACGAAGCGGGTCCATCTTTGGATCAATTTTCAGGCTGCATAAAGATTCTTCATGCCTCTTATAACTTTTTTCAAGCCATTCAAAAGCCATGTTGTACTCTGCTAATTCCACATATACCAACGCGACACCCCGATAATCATTTCCGGTGAGGATGATATCCTTTTCCACTTTCTCCATTATTTTTTCCGCATCATTCTTTCGCCCTGCAGCAGCATAGATTTGAGCAAGCGCCACATCAGTTTTCGCCTTGTTTCCGGTAAGTTCGCCCCAACGATGGTTTTCTGCAATTGCTTCATCAAACATTTCCTTGCCCTGGTAGGCAAGCGAAAGAAGACGATGGGCTGGAACAAAGTTCGGGTCCAGTTCCAATGTTATTAAACCCATATCAATTGCTTTATCATATTGGCGGGTGTAATAATAATATATTCCTTTATCTTTAAGTATTCCCTGCGAAACCGGGTCAAGTTCCACAGCTATTGAAAATTCCTGCAATGCTTCTTCGGTTTTTCCGATAAACATTAATAGTTCGGCATACCAGTGATGACCTGTTGCATAGTTTGGATTCAGCTCAATTCCCAGTTCGAATTCCTTCTCTGAATTTTTCCAATCCCATTCATTCAGCATGAGTGAAACTGCCAGTGAAATATGCGCTTCTCCGAGACGATTGTCAATTTCGAGGGCTTTTTGTACTGCTGCCATTTGCTTTGGAAAAAGTTCTCTGCGGGAGATGCAGGTATATTCGCCCATCAGGCTGTAAGTATCTGCAAGACCAGCCCATGCCAAGGCATAGTCAGGATCTTTTTCAATTGCTTTTTCAAAAAACCTGATGGCCGTTTTCAATCCATCTTCATTTCGTTTCTTCCAGAAAAAACGGCCCTGCAGATACAATTGATAGGCTTCTGTATTATCTGTATAATGTTTTCTAAGGGTATCTTTCTCATCATGGGTCAGTTGCATTCTTAATGCCTCCACAATTTTAACCGATACTTTTTCCTGGATATCAAAAATATCATCCATCGTTCCGCTGTAGGTCTCAGCCCATAAATGTATATCACGTACAGCATGCACAAATTGTGCGGTAATCCTGAGATTGTTGCCGTGCTTTCTCACACTTCCTTCCATGATATAGTCGGAATCTGTTTCTAAGCCGATTGTTTTGATATCCTTATTTGTGCCTTTATATTTCATGGAAGTCGTTCTGGAGATCACCTTTATTTCTTTCAGTCTTGACAGGTTGGAAATAATTTCCTCCGTCAGTCCATCACTGAAATATTCCTGGTCCGGATCACTGCTCATATTCACAAATGGCAATACCAGGACACATTCCGGCTGCACTTTTTCACCTTTGCCTTCAAGGCTGGCTGTATGAGGAATTTTTATGCCCGGATTACTAACAGCAAATATCTCAACCTCTTCTTTTACATTTTTGAGCGCATATTTACCCAGCGATATGGTTTGAATGTCTTTCTGATTTTTTACATCATCATATACTTTGCCGGAAATAAAAATACTGCCGGGTAAAGCAAAGGATTCGAGCCGGGATGCAATATTGACGCCATCGCCATAAATATTATTTTCCGAAAAGATCACATCGCCTGTGTGCATACCTATGCGAAGCGGCACAATGGGAGCGACCTGCATATCCAACTGTAAGGCAACGGCAGCTCTTACCGCTTCAATAGTGCTTGTAAAACTGCACAAGGCGCCATCACCCCTGAAATCAAGTATCCGGCCATGGTATCTCCTTACTTCTTCTTCCAGCTTTTTTTGCAGTTTATTCCTGAGCAATAGTGTCAATGCCTCATCTTCCTGCATCATAGCAGTATAACCGGCCATATCAATAAACATGATTGCTGCGAGTTGGCGGGATAAAGACATGTTTTTATGCTGAATAAAATGATTTTAAACTGAATTGGGATAGCGGCGGAAACATTTATTATACAAAAATAATCCTTAACCCGGTTTAGTGAGCTATAAAAAATACTGCAATAAAATCCGCGGTCTGAAATTACCTGAAAGCATAAGAAACCGGCGGCAATACCGGTACAACAAAAACGGGAGTCTCCGTAACAGTGATTTTTAGTTTGCCATTTGTAACTGTCATGGCTTTTACATCCATGTTATCGCTGCCGGGTTTTGGCGTATAAATATTAGCTGAAGCAGCAGTACCCAAAAAAAGGGTATAGGTTGCTGTCCGGTTTTTTTCATCGGGTACTACCAATGCATACATTGAGTTTCCATTAAGTTCATACCTGTCAACGAACGGATCTTTTTTCAAGGTTTCTTTATAGGTGTATTCGCCGAATAATTTATTTACCTGGCAGAGATAGTCTGCTGCAGGTCTTCGTGATTTGTCTTCATTAGCCATACCAGACGTAGCAAAGGCGCCACTGCTCCCTCCATTATCATCATACAGTTCGTAAAAAAAAGTCTTCTGAATTCCATTTCGTGCATAAAGTAAAGCAGTCCTGAGTATCCAATCCGCCTGTGTCTGCATCGCAGTTTTGGAACCTATCGGAATAGCTTTTTGGATACTTCCCTGGTTGATATCGTAACCTGTTTCCGTTATCCAAACCGGCATGTCTTTGACATATTGGTGTGCCATCAGGATAAAATTATTTGCCACTGAAGAAGCTAAAGATAGTTCAGGTGCCACTCCTCTTGTTGGTGAACCACTTTGTGTTGAACCTGCATCGTTTGAGTATAGATGGTAGTTGATAATGTCCCAGCAAAGGTTTATACTGCCATCATTTTTATATCCTCTGAATTCCTTGCACCAATCAATCATGCCTCTTACATAATCGGTGGTTATGGACGCAGTTCCTCCCATTACAACAATAACATTAGGATCGGCATTTTTAACGCCCGCACCTGGGCCCATTGTATTTTTATTGCCATCATAAAAAGCTGATAAATTGGCTGCGTATTCCCGCCCGGTTTGATAGGCTTTTCGCCCTTTCCACCACTTGTCACGCTCATTATCACATTCTATGTATTTAATATAGCCCAAGCCCACTCTGACTTTATTTACAGGGTCATTTGTCCATCTGGAGGTACTGTTCACACTTAACAATG
>JAHEZC010000445.1 GCA_023251275.1 Parafilimonas sp.
CATTGGTAATAGTAATAGGTATTTATAAATAAGTATTAATATTAAAATACTATGGCAGATATGCACATTGCCAATGAATTAAAAAAAATTACGGATATTGGTTTTCTGGATATAGAGATTGATCCGCAACTGGATTTATTCCGGGAGATAGAACGGTTGAAAAATCAAAAAAAAGCTGTTTTGCTGGCGCATTATTACCAGGAGCCGGATATTCAGGATGTAGCAGATTTTACCGGGGATAGTCTTGGTCTGGCTCAACAGGCTGCTAAAACTGATGCAGACATGATTGTTTTTGCCGGGGTGCATTTTATGGCAGAAACAGCTAAAATATTGAATCCTAATAAAAAAATATTGCTTCCGGATCTGAAAGCAGGATGCTCGCTTGCAGATAGTGCTCCCGTTGGTTTATTCAGCCAATTTAAGTCAAGGTATCCTGACCATATTGTTATTTCATATATTAATTGCTCCGCGGAAATAAAAGCATTGAGCGATATTATCTGTACCAGCAGCAATGCACAGGCAGTGATAGAAAGCGTTCCGGAATACCAGCCAATTATTTTTGCTCCTGATAAAAACCTGGGTGCTTTCCTGAATAAAAAAACCGGGCGCAACATGGTCTTATGGAATGGCGCCTGCATGGTGCATGAAATCTTCAGCCTTGAAAAAATAACCAGGCTGAAGATTCGCCACCCGGATGCAAAACTGATTGCTCATCCTGAATGCGAAGAAGCTGTATTGCGGTCAGCAGATTTTATAGGCAGTACTACCCAGCTTTTAAAGTTTGCGATTAAAGATGATGCCATGAAATATATAGTTGCAACCGAAACCGGCATTCTGCATCAAATGGAAAAGAGTGCGCCTCATAAAACTTTTATTCCTGCACCACCTAACAATAGTTGTGCATGTAACGACTGCCCGCATATGAAGCTGAATACCCTGGAAAAACTTTATCTGTGTATGGAATACGAAGTGCCGGAAATAGTGATGGATGAACAGCTCCGTCTTGCTGCATTAAAACCGATTGAACGCATGCTTGAAATAAGCAGGAAGGCTGGATTGGTTGGATGATTCGCTCCCTCGTCCCGCTTTTTTATGATTCAATTTTATTGCTGGTTTTTATTTTGGATAAAGCTTAAATTTTATCCTGCCATGCAACACAAAAGATAAAACTAAGTACCTTTAAAAAGTTTTGCATTCATTCACCAATACAAACTGCTGTATGAAAAAAATCATAAGTGTTTTTGGCATATTCTTTAGCATCCTTCAACTTTCAGCTCAACAAAGCTATACACCGTCTCCTGAAAATATGAAAGCCCGTGAATGGTTTGCCGATGCAAAGCTTGGTTTGTTTATTCATTGGGGACCTTTCAGCATTCCGGGTGATGGTGAATGGGTGATGAATAACCGAAACATAACCGTAAAAAATTATACGAGGCTCATGAATTTTTTTAATCCCATTGAATTTGACGCGGCTAAATGGGTAAGCATGACAAAAAATGCGGGCATGAAATATATTACCTTAATCACACGCCATCATGACGGCTTCAGTATGTGGGATACAAAATATTCCGAATTCAACATCATGAATTCACCTTATAAAAAAGATATTGTAAAGATGCTGGCGGATGAATGCCATAAACAGGGAATAAAATTATTTTTATACTATTCACTGCTCGATTGGCGCAGGGACGATTATAGCTATTGGACCGGAAATACAGGACATGGCACCGGCAGAACACATCAAGGCAGATGGGAGGAATATATTCAGTTTATGAAAAACCAGCTAACAGAATTACTCACGAATTATGGTGAGATCGGCGGTATCTGGTTTGATGGGTATTGGGATCAGCTTGATAACGATAATCACGATAACCCAACACCGAGGGTTGACTGGCATTTCAGGGAAATATATGACCTGATACATAAACTGCAGCCACAATGCCTTGTGGGCAACAATCATCATATCACGCCATTACCAGGGGAAGATTTCCAGATGTTTGAAAAAGATCTTCCGGGAGGAAATACAACGGGTTTTGGAGGCGCTGCTATTTCTGCTTTGCCAATGGAAACCTGCGAGACCATTAATAATTCCTGGGGCTTCAACATTACTGATACTACCTATAAACCGCATGAACAATTGATGCAATACCTTATAAAAGCATCGGGATATGGCGCCAATTTTTTATTGAATATAGGCCCGATGCCGAACGGCGAAATTCAACCTGAGTTTGTTGAGCGGCTTCTTTGGATGGGAAATTGGTTGAAATTGTATGGAGAAAGTATTTATGATACAAAAGGCGGGTATATACGTCCGCAAGCGTGGGGATGCCTGACACAAAAAGAAGGAAAAGTATTTGTGCATGTGCTGAATAAAAATGCGGATACGGTAACGCTGGAAAATTTTCCGTTCAAGAGGATCACTAAAGCATACCTGATGAAAGATAATTCCGCTATTAATACCACAATGAAAAACGGAACAGCGCAAATAACAACCGTTGGCTGGGGAGATGACGAACCCGACCAGGTAATAGTGCTGGAAGTAAAATAAATTAAAGGAGATAACGTCTGTTTGTCGCAGCAGGAGCAATTATTTTATTATTCCTTTTTATTTTTTTTTAAACGGCTCAGCTCTTCGAATTGTTCCTCTGGGAAATATGGAAGGAATGAAAGACCCCCGTTATTCTGAATACGAATAAATTTGTTTAAAAAGGGAAGAAGTTTTTTATTTCTGAATAAAGTGAGCGATGAATTAGCCACACAGATTTCCAGGGTTGTCCAGTTCTTGCAGAAAAAAATAAAAGCGGTGTGAAAGCACCAAAACCATATTTGATACGAATGTTTTTCTTTCAGAGAAAGATCTCTTTGGTTTTGTGTATTGGCTGAGAAAATTTTATGTTGACAAAAGAAGTTCTGTTATAGCTTTACGCAAAGTATATTAAGGACTCTTGATTGGTATGTGAATTCTAAAACACAATAATTATGGCAACATTCAAAGAAACCTTTGAAATTAATGGTGAAAAGCTTTTAAAAAAAGTAAAAGAATTAATTAACGAAGGAAACATCAGGAAGATCACCATTCATGATAAGGACGGAAAAGAACTGATGAGTTTTCCTTTGACCATCGGCGTGGTGGGAGCGGTTTTGGCGCCGGTACTTGCTGCTGTCGGAGCATTGGCCGCATTAATTGGTGAATGCACTATAACTGTGGAAAGAGAAGGGTAAATTTTTTGATAATAACAGCAGCAATTATTCTTTCGATTACTTGTCACAAGGTGCATTTACCATGCTGAAAAATTTAAAATGCGCAGGGATATAATTGGTATCGTTTACAAAGCCGCCTAAAGCAAAAATGCCGATGTATTTTGGTTTTATCAGTATGTCTT
>JAHEZC010000021.1 GCA_023251275.1 Parafilimonas sp.
CAAAATAATTTTGACAAGCACCAGGAAGATGATTATTCAGATTTTTATTATGAACGCAACCTTCCTAAAATGCTTTCCCGTGAAGGCCCGCAGGCAGCCTGTGCTGATGTAAATGGTGATGGGCTTACTGATATTTATATTTGCGGGGCATCAAAGCAGGCTGGTCAATTATACCTGCAAACAAAAAATGGGTTTGTGAAAAAAGAAGAACCATTGTTTCAACAGTATGCTGCTTTTGAAGATGTGACTGCGACATTTTTTGATTGTGATGGGGATGGAGATATGGATCTCTTTATAGGGTCAGGAGGTAACAGGCTGCCATCAGGAAGCCACGATTTACAGCATCGTTTATATATAAATGACGGCAAAGGAAATTTTAAGATATTGCCAGATGCTTTTCCAAAAAATGATGATAATACTGCTATAGTTGCAGCTTATGATTTTGATAACGATGGTGACATAGATCTTTTTGTTGGCAGCAGGAGTGTGCCGCACTTTTTTGGACTCAACCCTATAAGTCATGTGTATATAAATGACGGACACGGTCATTTCACAGCAATGGATAAATCAAAAATGTCAGGTATTGATACCATTGGAATGGTAACAGGCGCCGTGTGGGCAGATATCACTGGCGACAAGCGGAAAGAGCTTATCATTGTTGGTGAATGGATGAGCCCGCATATTTATGCGTTCAGGGCAGATCATTTCGAAGAAATAAAAACAAATCTCAATGATTTATATGGGTGGTGGCAAACTGTTGCTGCCGCTGACATTGATGGAGATGGTGATGAAGATCTCATATTGGGAAATAACGGCGAAAATTTTTACCTGAAACCGGATAAACAACATCCGGTTAAATTGTTCGTAAATGATTTTGATCAGAACTTTACTCCCGATTGTATTCTTTCACGTACTGTGGCAGGAAAGGATATGCCGGTATTTATGAAACGTGACATAACAGATCAGATACCTACTCTCAAAAAACAGAACCTGAAACACTCCGACTATGCCGGCAAATCAGTACAGGATTTATTTTCACCTCAACTAATAAAAAGTTCGCAGGTAAATCTTTTCAACTACTGCAGTTCTATTATTGCTTTCAATGATAGCAATGGAAAATTTACCATACAACTATTGCCTCCTGCAGCGCAGTTCTCATCGGTGAATACAATATTGTGTACCGATATTAATAATGATGGGTTCACAGATTTGATTCTTGGAGGGAATAATTTTGGTTTTCTTCCGCAGTTTTCCCGGCTTGATGCAAGTTACGGTGATGTCTTGCTGAATAATGGCAAAAGACAATTTACATGGATAAATTCTGATCAATCGGGTTTGCAAATTCCCGGACAGGTACGTGATATAAAAGAAATCCAGAGCGGCGATAAAAAATATTTACTCTTCCTGCAGAACGACGAATATCCAATGCTCTACGAAGAAAAAAAGAAGTTGAAACAATCTGTTCGGGCCCTGCAAAAGCAGGTTCCATAAAACCGGATCGAAATTATGTCCAGTTATATCAGGAAGATTCATCTTTACATTTTTGTGATATTCTTTCACACAATGATTGCAGGGTGTAATTCTTCAACAAAAATTTCACCTTTATTTGAAACGCTTGACAGTAAAAGAACCGGCCTTGATTTCACAAATAAACTTACGCCCACTTCGGCATTTAACATGTTTAAATACATGTACTTTTATAATGGTGCAGGCGTAGGCGCAGGAGATTTTAATAATGATGGCCTCATTGATTTATTTTTTGCATCAAACCAGGCAGAAAATAAACTTTATTTAAATAAAGGAAATCTTCAGTTTCAGGATGTAACTGTTGCTGCAAAAATTCCGCAGGATGGCGGATGGAGCACCGGTGTTTCTGTAGCAGATATTAACAACGACGGACTGCTCGATATTTATGTATGCAGGGTTGGAAATTTTGAAACACTGCATAGCAGCAATCAATTGCTTATATGCAAAGGCATTGATAAAAACAATGTGCCTTTTTACGAAGATGAAGCAAAGCAGTATGGCCTTGATTTTTCAGGCTTTAGCACACAGGCAGCATTTTTCGACTATGATATGGATGGAGACCTCGATATGTTTTTGCTGAATCACTCTGTACATCAGAATGGAACTTATGCACCCCGTAAAACATTTATGGGAACCTATCATCCGCTTTCCGGCGACCGCATTTATCGTAACGACGGCAATAAGTTTACCGATGTTACAAAAGAAACGGGGATTAACAGTTCTGCTGTCGGATATGGCCTGGGTGTGTGCATATCGGATATTAATTTAGATGGCTATCCCGATATATATGTAGGAAACGATTTTCATGAAAACGACTACCTGTACATTAACCAGCATAACGGCACTTTTAAAGAAGTGCTTGCTGATGAAATAATGCATACGAGTAAATACAGCATGGGAGTTGATGTGGCAGATATTAATAACGATGCCTATCCTGAGATCATTTCATTGGATATGCTGCCATCTGATCCATACATACTGAAGCGCTCTCTCGGCGAGGACACTTATGATGTGTTTAACATGAAGATTGAGTATGGCTATAATTACCAGTATTCAAGAAACAACCTGCAGCTCAACAGGCGAGATGGCAAATTCAGCGAAGTGGGTTTGTATGCGGGTATCTATGCCACAGACTGGAGTTGGGCTCCGCTGTGGATGGATTTTGATAATGATGGATTAAAAGATCTGTTTATATCGAACGGAATTCCGAAGCGGTTGAATGATATTGATTATGTGAATTTTGTTTCCAGCGACGAGGTGCAAAGGAAAATAAGTGCAGATGAAATGGACGATAAAGACATGGCGCTGATAAAAAAATATCCCGTTATTAAACTGCCGAATAAATTTTTTAAAAACATTGGTGATGTAAAATTTGAAGACGAAGCGGGACTGATAAAAGGAGATATGCCTTCTTTTTCAAACGGCTCCGTATATGCCGATTTTGATAATGACGGAGATCTGGATATTGTGGTAAATAATATTGATGACCCTGCTTTGTTGTATGAGAATAAAACTAATGATGCAGCCGGCAAACCATTCATTGAAGTAAAGCTGAAAGGACCTGCCGGTAATTTGACTGCAACAGGTTCTAAAATAGTCGTGTTTGCAAATAGCGGTATCCGCACTTATGAAAAATTTTCTGTACACGGATTTCAAAGCAGCATGGAGATACCTGTTCACATTGGCCTTGTAAATACAAAAGTGGACAGTATGTTTCTTATATGGCCTGATAATACAACCCGGCAAATTCAACTAAAGAAAGATTCTTCTTATTTGTCTTTTGTGTATCAGAAGGGATTACCAAAATTTGATTATTCAAAGCTTACGCATCAATGGCAGAACCCAGCCATGCCGATGGAAGATATTACCTCCAAAGTAAAATTAAGTTACCTGCATAAGGAAGATCGTTTCAATGAATTTGATCGTGAACCGTTAATACCTCATGTAATCACTGCTGAAGGCCCGGCACTGGCAGTTGCAGATATTAATCATGATGGACTGGATGATGTTTTTATAGGAGCATCAAAAAGAAAAAAAAGTGTTGTTTTTTTTCAAACACCCAACGGCAAATTTGTACAATCGCATCAACCAGACCTTGAGAAAGACAGCACTTACGAAGATGTGGATGCATGTTTTGCAGATGTAAACAATGATGGTAATACTGATTTGATAGTTGCATCCGGAGGTAATGATTTTTACGGTAACAATGTATTTCAGCTTTCCCGTGTTTATCTTAATGATGGCAGAGGCAATTTCACAAAACTGGATCATGCGCTCGATGGAATTTATGCAACAGCATCCTGTGTGTTACCTTATGATTTTAATGGTGATGGGTATGTTGATTTATTCATAGGCGGAAGGGCTGTTCCCTGGGCTTATGGTGAAATTCCGCAATCATACCTTTTGCAAAATGATGGAACAGGTAAATTCAAAAACGTTACCGCTGAGTATGCGAAAGATTTATCACGCATAGGATTTGTGACCAATGCTGTATGGGCTGATATAGACAAAGACGGCGATAAAGATTTAGTGGTTTCACTTGAATGGGACGGCATTATTGCATTTATCAATGATAAAGGTAAATTCACTAAAAAAATATTGACACCTAAACACGGATGGTGGAATTTTATTTTGCCTTGTGATATTGATAATGATGGAGACATTGACCTCATTGCAGGCAATCTTGGATTAAACAGTCGTCTCAAAGCAAATGTCAAAGACCCCGTAAGAATGTATTACAACGATTTTGATGATAACGGCAAAAAAGAACAAATACTCACTTATTATTTAAATGGCCAGGAAATACCCTTTGCCAATAAAGAAGAATTGCAACGGCAATTGCCCTTATTAAAGAAAAAATATTTGTATGCAGAAGATTTTTCAAAAGCTTCATTAGAAGATTTATTTGGAAAGGAAAAGCTTGAAAAGGCTGATGTTTTTACTGCGGATTATTTTTCGAACGCAATCTTAATAAACGATGGTAACCTCAATTTTAGTGTACAACCGATGCCTTGGCAGGCGCAGCTTTCACCGTACAGAGATGCGGTTGTGCTGAACGCAAATGATGACAGTTTACCTGATATATTATTGGTTGGAAATTATTATGAAAGTAATATTCAGATGGGCAGATATGATGCAGATTATGGAACCATATTATTGAATAATGGTAAAGATTCACTTACCTGTGAAAGCATCAACGGATTGTCAATCAAAGGAGAGATACGCCATATCCGCCCGGTAAATATATTAAAGCAACATGCATTTATTCTTGTCCGGAATAATGACAGCACTTTGGTGATAAAAGTTAAATCAGATATTCATAGATGATGAAATATTCTTAATTGTGCAAGCGTTAAAGTTGGCCAATGCGATCGTGACGTTCAATTACAATTCAGCACTCTCATTAAAAAAATTTGTCAGGTTATCTCAATAAAAGGACCCATCCTTTTTTAGAAATTCGCTTTTTACCATCTATTGTTTCCATTACAACCTGATAAATATAGGTGTCTGTCGTTGCCGGCATTGAATTGTATATGCCATTCCATCCTTCGTTAATATTATTTGTAATAAAAACTATTTGCCCCCAACGATTATAGATTGCAAAGCTGATAAGGCGGTTGTTAATTTGCGGTGGTACTCTGAACACATCGTTCCGGCCATCGCCATTTGGGGTAAAAGCATTGGGCATATAGATCTCAAACTCGCATTTCTCTAAGATTTGAAGAGTATCGGCATTTGTTCCGCATTCGTTACTTACCTGGACAATGTAAACGCCAGGCTGTCTTGCGATGTAAGTTGAATTGGCAGTGTTTATTCCATTCCATGCGTAAGTATCATATCCCGGTTCTGTTTTTAGAATTAATGAATCTGTTTCACTAAAACAGGTGTCACCTCCAAGACTGACTTTTGGTGTATAAAAGAAATTGATATTGTAGTAAACTATACTATCGCAGCCTTCAGATGTTTTGTATGTAACCGTATATGTGCCGGAATTTTTTACTACATCGTTGTTAGGCAGCGCAAAGGATTCTTCATTGCACAGGTTTATTGTTCCTGCGGTATCAGTTACATCTTTGCAACATGCAATACGGCATATATCGGTGCCCTGAATAAAATAATTATAAACACCAGGTACAGGCAGATCGCTCCAGATGGAAGGGCTTTTTTCGTAGGTTAAACTCAGATTCTGCATAAAGTACGCTGCGGTAGCGTCTTCTGCTGTTGCGGTGAAGCCGCTTTCGACACAAGGTATGTTTCCAAGTGTGTCTGTTTTTACAAGTTTAGGATCCTTGCTCCCGCCATTATGTGTAAGTGAGAAAAAATAGAAACCATAGTTTGTATGCAGGATATTTTTTGTTTCCTGGGTTCTGCCTATTCCTCCATAAGCTTTTTGCCAAAGCATTTCACCCTGGTCATTTATGCCGATCATATATGCGGTATCACCGTTGTCCATAAGAATAGCCCTGTCGCCACTTTTGCCAAATTCTGCCACAGATGTTGCATACAGAGGAGGTGTTGCGCTTGTATAAGAAAGCACTTTTTTTAGTATCCCGAAGCTGTCGGTTACGAAATTTAATACACGGTCAGTCTTGCGCAAATAACTGGGTATGGAAGCAGGTGCATATGATGTTATGAAACTGAGATCGTGATTCGGCAATTCTGTAATATTTATTATATCTGTAAAAACTTTATCGGTAAAAGAAAGAGTATCTCTGCCAATAAAAAACCTGTTCCACAATCGCTCACCTGTTGCTGCGTCAACACAGGCCATGTAATAACCCCGTCTCTGATATGGATGAATATCATCAAAAACACTTGCGTACTCAGCAAATACTAAATTGCCATTACTCAATTGTTTCAGTATTACATTGCCAAAAGCCGGATACATCAACGGCGATGTTACAAGCATTGTCCACTTAACTTTTCCGTCTCCATTTATTCGGATAATCGCATTGTACGATTTGGTAGTATAGTAGCCAAGGGCAAGTATAAAATCGCCGTCATTTGTTTTAATAATACTGTTGATATCTGAATAAGCAAATGGCCTGATTAAATTTTGCAGCATCTTGGTCCAGATGATGTTTCCATATTTATCTGCTTTCATCAGGAATGCATATTCAGTAAGATGGGCCAATGGCCATACTGTAGTGTCAACATCGCCGATATTTCCCGTAATTAAAAAATTGTCATTTCCATCAGCGACAATATTAGTGAAGTTGAGAAAGTTAAAAGTACCTGTGTAATAGTGCTTACTCCATAAAATAGTGCCTTGTGCAGAAAATTTTGTCAGCCATCCTCCCTGGAGTAATGAATTATACCGAAAAACATTCCCTGCCATTGTTATTTCATCTTGTGCATCAGAAATTGCGGCAACAGGATTTTGAACCGTAGCTGTATTATAATTAACAGAAAAATGATCATCCACACAGATTTGCGCATACCCTGCCTGATGATTTAAAAATAGAAAACTTAATAAATAAACTATTGCTGAATATTTTTTTTGATACACCGTAAATCTAAAACTGTGTTAAACAATTCAATTTCTTATATGACAAAATTTAAATTTTAATGTAATTTAGTGAATTATACTTCTATGCAATGAAAATGCCCATTTTGTTAAGTTATCTCTTCTTTTCTGCCACGGTTACTTATGCACAAACTGTTGCGGATAATTTTTCAACAAATGGTTTTGCTGAAGCTTATGACATAAAAGGTAAACCATTTACAGCAAGGAATATGGATGATATTGAGGGTACGCCTATGCTGAATGATAGCTGGGAAAAAGGACAGGTGAAATTTATGAGCGGACCTCAGCTTACCGTTCCAGAATTGCAATTCAATCTGTTTACAAACCAACTATATTTCAGGAAGGATAATATTGTTTATTTTTTTGGTGATCCTATATCAGAATTCAAATATCAGTACCACGATGAGGCAGGGAATGAACTTGCTTTTTTCAGGAACGGCTATCCTGATAATGGGGGAAAAACAATCAGTACATTTTACCGGGTGATGGCGGATGGCAATAATCTGCATTTGTTGAAATATTCGTATAAGATCGTCCGGGAAAATTATGTGTATAATGGATCTCAGAAAAAGATTTATGCACAGATGGATGAATGGTATGCGTATGATGTTAAAAAAACAGCTTTTATCAAATTGAAAATGGAATTAAAGTACCTCGTAAAAGTGCTTCCTGAATATGCGGACACTATTAATAAGTTTGCTGCTGAAAAAAAATATAATCTTCGTAAAGAGACTGAAATTGCTGAATTATTTGGTACACTGAATAAATAATTTTCGATATTACATTCTTCTCGCAAATACATTCTTAAAATTTAATCTTCCGGATTTTAATATACAGGATAGTAAAGTTTTGTCACCCATTTTGAAGTATCACTTTCTGCTGATCTGTCTGTCACAAGCATTTGGAAGGGTATGGCAGGAGATGCCATTTGGTGATCATTTACATAATTCGTTAATTCAGCGAATGCCTTATCAGCAGTAGCAGTGCCACCTGTAATTTCTCCAACTAATATATTTCCGGGTACCATTCTCTTAAAAGTTATATTTCCATTATCGTTAAAGATTTTGTCGGTAGGAATCGCCACCATTGTTCGAAAATGTGTACTATCAGTTTTGACTATATTAAGCATTGGATAATTTGTTTCTTTGCCGCCATTACTTTTTAAAAATGCCTCAAGTTCATCTATCATAGCATAAATCTCTTTGATAGCAGGATATCCGGTCGAAATTTTTTTAGTTGAAACAAGGAGTGTATCGGTGACTTTTGCCTGATCAATTTTCATTGAATACACATTTTCCGCTTTCCCAAGAAATAATTTGAGCGTATCGAGAATTTCTGCCATATTATTTTTTATCTCTTTTGCCTGGAGGTATTGTTGTATTCTTTTTGCCGGATTCATACTTGTTTCAAAAGAAGTTTCCCATTTAATGCCCGAAGAATCTTTTCCTAAAAGAAAAATATTGAGAATGCTATTGAACTTTACTTTTTTTTTCTGTAAGATTATTTGCAACACATTCGGAGTCTCACGGTTTAGCTTATAACTGTATTCTTTGTAAATAAATGATGAGTCTTTTACTGCTGCTTTGTTTTCATTTTGATTGGGCCACCATCGTGACCACGTATGCTCATTTGAAATAATCCGGGTAGCGCCATTAAGTGTACAGTTTAAGGTGATTGTTTCAGATATGGTGAGCCTGCCGGGAATAAAAAAATAACTGCATACTATTAGTACGACAAAAAGAACGGGCAGGCCGATAACTATTTTTTTCATTGATATGTGTTGAAAAGTAACGGCTGCAAAAATATTGAGCAGGGATTACTGTCCATAAATTTTTTTAATAATATAATTGTAAAATAAAAAGGCTCCGGAGAACCGGAGCCCTGTTGCACAAACGAGAAAAACTCCTCGTGTAAAAATCTTGTTGCCTACCAATTGCTAAATCTCATTCCTATTACGTATGGATATTGTTTTAGCGCCTGTTCATGTAATGCATTCATACTGTAGCTGCCATAAATACGCACCGGGCCCAGACCAACTTCCGCTACATAAGCAGTGCGCCATTTTTCGAGCCCTATATCTCCTTTAACTTTTTGCTTGCCGCGTTCGCTGCTGATCTGTTTATTTCGGCTTGCATACAAATAGCCTGCAGTCATGCCTACACTGAAACTCAGCCCTCTCCTCCGGTCCGGCATCGGGTTTATATTGATCATAAATGGTATCGTGGCATAATCGGCAGCAAGTTTGTTTGTACTGAAGGAAATGGTATCTCTGAAAATATAAGCAGGGTCTTTATGATAGCTGATATTTGTTTCATACCTGTAGTTATACATTTCGAGTCCCAGCCCGTATTTCAGGTTTATAATATGCCGGTACAGATTTAATTTTTGCATGAAAATCCAGATGTTCACATTAGATGATTTGCTGTTTCGGAGGCTGAAATCATTTGATGAAAAAGAAGGCGCTCCCGGAGCAGCTTGCAGATAGCTGTTTCCGGCTGCTGCTGCATAATCTGTCTTATCTCTCCAATTGGCAAACCCTAAGTCAAATATGAACCAGTTGGTGCTGATATTTGATCTGTGTCTTCGCCTGTAATAATTCGAACCGAGATTGATATTATCCCTGTTATAAAATGTGTCGTTGCCGCTTTTGCCTTTATTTTTTTTGATGATTACAAAATTGCCGACATGAATAGTATCACCTTGATCGTTGTTTGTTGTATCTGTTTGGGCAAATCCTGATATGGTAAGCAGTATTCCTGTTACTGCCAATACAATTCTGTTCATATACTTCTGTTGATTTTTTCTGGTTAATTTGTCTTTATTTCAAGATTGGCAACCTGCAGTTTGCCATCGTTATTTGTGTTATTTTTTCCTTTGCCGCTGATTAATCGGCCGGCTTTTCTGAGAAGCCCCTTTAGCTTGTTTTTATTCAACTGCATGGATCCAACATTTATGGATCGGTCATCATCATTGATGTTTAAATCTTTATATACAACAGGCTGAAAAATTGTGTTATCTGAATGATAAGATGATCCGGTGATATTTGTGTTTTGAAATGCGATGATGTCGGAGGATGGCTCAATGTCAGTATGCTTGCTGACAGGTACATCTGCAGGCTGATCAATTTTTGTAACTGCAATATCTGTACTTTGAATGGATGTGTTATTGTCAATATTATCCTCCGGATTATTTTTAATAGGCGGAGTATTATTTTGCTGATTGTCCGCAAGCTCATCATTTTTACCAGGCTGGGTGTTATTTTTTACCAGGTTTTCTTTTTGATCCATTCTTTTTTGATTCAATTTTTCTTCAGTATTTTTCTTCAAATCTTTTCTCTGTGATGGACCATCTGTTGCCACAGCATCTGCCTGGGACTGTACTGGATTTTGTGCAACAATATTATTTGTATTTGATAGCTCTGCTTTTTGATTATCTGGTTTAACTGAAGCTATGCGTGTATTTTCTGTTGAAGGTATCAGCCGCCAGGTCATGAAAACTAAACCGATAAATGCTGCAGCCGCTGCTATTCTTCTCCACATTACAGGTATAATCCTTCTTTCTTCTCTGCGATATAATGAACCTTTATCACTGAATGCAATTATCTCCGGTTCAAGAATTGTGCGATTAAGCAGCGTAAATTCCGTTTGTAATTGCGGATGCTGCAACACAAATTTCTCTACTGCTTTTTTGTCTGCATCCTTTAGTTCATTGTCTATATAAAGCAGGAAATATTCTTCATAATTCTGCATGTTGATACCTGCTGATTCTTTTTTGTATAAGACCTGCTTATTTTCAAAGATCACCACTTCTTCTCCAGGTAATTTTGCTTGCTCCATAATTTTTAACTCAGAAGCAAGATCAGGATTTTGCTGCACAAATAATTCTACTGTCGCCCTGTCTGACACAGGCAATTCATTGTCCACATACAGCAGAAAATACTCTTCGTAATTATATCGGTTTATCATCATATCACATCACGTTTTCAGGACTTACGAGATAATTTCTCAATGCCAGCCTGGCCCTGTGTAAGTAAACTTTCACCTGGCTTTCATTCAACCCTGTTATTTGCCCTATTTCTTCGTAACTATATCCTTCATAATCTTTCAGCATTACAAGGCTGCGTTGTGTTTCGCTGAGCATCGCCAGCGCTTCCTGCAATGCCTTTTTCATATTGTTCACGGGCTGGTGATATACTTTTACTTCTTCATGAAATTCATCCCTCAGGTGAATTCGTTTTGTCTTTCTTAAATGATCAATCATCTGGTTATATGCCACAGTGAACAAATAAGATTTACTTTTAAGTGGTTCAACAAAATCTTTGTTGCGCCACAATTTTTCAAAAGCAGTTTGCACAATATCCCGTGCGTCTTCTTCATGACGCAGGTTTTTCACAATAAAGCGAAATACATTATCTGCATACCGGTTTACACATTCATTATATTCTCGTTCGGTCATAAACAGCAGGTGTCTTTATTCTGTTGTTTCGTTAATGCTGATTGTTATACGTATGATTATATTAAAAGTTACAATGAAAAATGAAATTTTCACGTATTTTAAAAAACCATCGGCTGTGTATATTTTGTAATTTTACATTCCAATGTCTGCCGCAAAGATATTACCATATTATACAATTTCAGACTGGGAGCGCTGGGAAGGGCAATGGGAACTGATTGAGGGATTGCCTTTTGCCATGAGTCCTGCTCCATTGCCAAAGCATCAGCGAATAAGCGGGAACCTATACCAGGAATTTAATAAGGCCCTTTTAAAATGCAAAACCTGCAAAGTGTTCCAGGCAATTGACTGGATAATTTCTGATGATACAATTATAAAACCTGATGCGTTGGTTGTGTGTAAAGAAATTAAATATCGTTTAGATTTCCCTCCTGAACTTGTGATTGAAATTCTTTCATCTTCCACAGCTTTAAAAGACAGGAACAATAAATTCAGGATTTATGAGATGCAAAAAGTAAAGTATTATGTGATCATGGATCCTCTTGTCAATAATGTTGAAATATTTGTTCTCGCTGGAAATAAATATCAACAAACGGACCCTGCCACTCCTTTTAACTTTGAATTTTCTTCCGGTTGTTCTGCTTTCATAGATTTCATCAAAGTATGGGAATAAATATTTTTTCTTCCTCTGGATAGTTTTAATTTGTCCCGTGTAAATCAGTAATGAAACGGAATAGCTTTTAAAAATATCACACTGTTTTATTCAATATCTTGTGCCTCCGTTAAGCAGCTATCATGAATCGGTTCTATTATTTTTTACTTATTTT
>JAHEZC010000446.1 GCA_023251275.1 Parafilimonas sp.
TGATAAAATAGTCCGGGTACTGGCGACGCAGTTGTGCCGCGCTTTTATCGCTTTGTGCCATATAGGTGAGAAATAATGCAATTCCTATCAATGCATCGCGGCCATAGTGCAGATCCGGAATTATTATTCCTCCATTACCTTCACCACCAATCACTGCATTCACTTCTTTCATTTTATTCACCACATTTACTTCACCCACAGCGCTGGCAAAATATTCACCCCCATATTTCAACGTAATATCTTTCAATGCACGTGTGGATGATAAATTGCTCACAGTATTACCCCTGCGATGCTGCAGCAGATAATCAGCAACAGCGACCAATGTATATTCCTCTCCAAAAACAGAGCCGTCATCACAAACAAAGCAAAGACGATCAACATCAGGATCAACAGCGATACCAAGGTGAGCCTGTTGCTTATTTACTTCGCTGCAAAGCGCCGATAAGTGCTGTGGCAATGGTTCGGGATTGTGTGCAAATTTTCCATTGACCTCCTCATTGATAACAATTATATCCTTTACACCGAGCGCCTTAAGCAGGGCAGGAACAGCAATAGCGCCGGTACTGTTTATTGCATCAATAACAATCCTGAATTTTTTCTTTTTGATGGAGGCAGCATCAACTAAAGGATAGTTGATGATGGCTTCAATATGCTGCTGTAATCCAGTGGTATGATAAATATGCGTTCCAAGCTTATCAACACCTGCAAAAGAATAATTGTCAGAAGCTGCAAGTTCGAGTATTTCAAGGCCATCTGCCGCATTGATAAATTCTCCATTGCTGTTAAGCAATTTCAATGCATTCCATTCTTTGGGATTATGGCTTGCAGTAATAATAATTCCGCCGGCGGCTTTTTCAAATTGTACAGCCATTTCAACTGTCGGTGTAGTGCTTAACCCAAGGTCAATTGCATCGAGGCCCATTGCATTCAGGGTGCTTATAACCAATTGCTGTATCATTTCCCCGCTAATGCGGCCATCACGACCGATAACAATTTTTTTATTTGATGGCTGTTTTTGCAATAACCATGTTGCGTAAGCGGCGCTGAATTTTACAACATCAGGCGGGCTGAGCGTTTCACCAGGTTTGCCGCCGATTGTACCACGTATCCCAGATATGCTTTTTATTAACGGCATAACATCACATTTGCTTGAAGCAAACATAATTAAAAATTATTACCGGGAAAAAGTAACATGCACATAAGCCTGCATTAAATCAAAATGTTTAACTTAAATATTTTCTGATAATTTTGAACTTATTGATTTATTGTTATGCCTGCCAGAGAGTGGTTTAGAGAATGGTTCAGCTCACCTTATTATGATCTGTTGTATTATAAACGCAATGAGGAAGAAGCTAAGAAATTTGCGGAGTGTTTAATAAATTATCTAAAGCCAAAACCCGGCAGTTTCGTGCTTGATGTTGCCTGCGGAAAAGGCCGTCACAGCAAAGCTTTAGCCGACATGGGCTTCGATGTAACAGGCATTGATCTTTCTGAGCCTTTTATTGCAGAAGCAAAAAAATATGAACGGGACAACCTGCATTTTTATCAGCATGATATACGTTTACCATGCTGGATAAATTATTTTGATTATGCATTTAATTTCTTCACCAGCTTCGGATATTTCCGTACACGCAGAGAGCATGATGATGCCATACGCACTATTGTACAAAGCCTGCAGAAAAACGGAATTTTTATCATTGACTACCTCAACGTGCATTATGCTGAAGACAACATGAAAAACAGCGAAGACCTTAAACTCGATAATACCCATTTTCACATTACAAGATGGCATGATGAAGAGCATTTTTTCAAACAGATACAGATCGAAGATGAAAGCAATCACGTGAAACATCAATTCACTGAAAAGGTGATGAAATTTTCATTGGGTGATTTTACCGACATGCTTGCATACCAGGAAATGCAGGTACGGGAAGTATTTGGCGACTACCTGTTAGGCCCTTATGATGTAAGAAGATCACCGCGCATGATCATTATTGCGGGAAGAAGGCCGAAGTGAAGGGAGTAATATTTTTTTGCATGATTTAAGGAGATATTGTTTTGAAATGCCAATGGGAAAAAATTCTGCAATTTCAGATTTTGGGTAACTGTTATAAAGACTCTAAATTCATAATGCTTAATAGAAAATCCTTATCGCGATTTTAACCAGCTTTCTGGATTTAAATTAGTCCCCTTGTCATTTGTTACCATAAAAAGCACCTGCCCATCGCCGCTTTCGCCCGTGGCAGCGCGGCCCAATACTGTACCGGCATTTACTTCCTGATCCCGGCTTACTGTGACAGATGATAAATGACTATAAGTAGTAAAATATTTTCCATGCCTTATGATCACAGCCTGCTCGCCACCCAAATCAAATACAGATGAAACTACACCGTCTGCCACTGCTTTTACAGAAGATCCGCCGGGCAAAGAAATTTCAATCCCGTCGCACACACCTTTTAATTTATCGGTGAACTGGTAAGGCCCATAATGTATGGATACATACCCGGAACTTACAGGCCAGGGCAGCCTGCCGCGATTATTTTCAAAATTCAAGGACTGTGTAAGACCCTCTTCAGTGGATTCAAAAGGGCTGTAAGAACGATTGTTTTTTTCGGGGGTTACAAGGCCTGTGAGCGGTTCATCATTTTTGGGAACCGGTTTCACGGCACCTGTACTGGTGTTATCCTGCTGCTGATTTTGCTTTGCAAGCTTAGCTTTTCTGTCAGCCTCTTCTTTTGCCAATCTTTCCTTTTCCCGTCTTTGTGCTTCTTCCCTTTCCCTGCGTATAACTGTCTGGAGCGCCTGGTTGAGTTTTGCCCGTGTTTTTTCTTTTATTTTTATCTGTGCGCTTATATCTTTTTCCTGGCTCTTAAGCTGGTTCACTACTTCATCTTTTTCTTTTTTATCATTTTCAAAATCGGCAAGTTGCCTGTTCTGCTCTGACAGCGCGGTGTTTTTCTCTTTTTTTCCAGACGTTAAAGTTTCTATTTTTTGCTTCAAAAGTTCCTGGGTCTGCGTAATGGCGCTTACTTGTGTTTCCCGGTATTGGCGATAGCTTTTTAAATAAGCAACCCGTTTGATTGCATCATTAAAGCTGGTAGCTGAAAATAAAAAATTCAGGTAATCATAATTACTCCTGTTTCTGTATGCAAACACGAGGCTCCTCGCATAATTATTTTTTAATGTATCTAATTCTTTTTTCAAATGATTTATCTCAAGCGTGTTCTGATAAATCGCTTCATCGAGTCGCCGCAGGTCTTTGCTTATGCTCCTGATAAGTTCAGTTCTGGCATTGATTTTTCTTTGCACCAGGGCAAGTTGCCCCAGGGATTGTTTTTTATTCTTTTTGATCTCTTCAAGCGTATTGTTAAGATCTGTAAG
>JAHEZC010000447.1 GCA_023251275.1 Parafilimonas sp.
TTCATGATTATAGTGTTATTGTGTGAGTTTGTAAAGTTATGCTGTCCGTAATATACCAGGCTTTTCCGGTGCTGAAAGATAATGTATTAAATGACGATCTTTCAATAATGCATTTTGCTTATTAAAATTTGAAGTTTCGCCTGGTCTTCTCAAAGGCAATATGTAAAGGCGGGGGACCCCCGGCAAGATGGAAAAAATATTCCAGCGTGATGTACACAAACATTCAATGCGACCCGCTGCTTTTTAGACGGTTCCCTTTTAAAATACCCCCGGACGCTTCTTTTATTGTGTTTGCAAAAACAAACGCATTCGGATCGGTTTCAAAAATGAGATTTTTGAGCTTGCGTAGTTCAAGTCGCGTAACAACAGTGAAGATGATATCGCAATCTACCCCGTTGCCTGCGTTTCCGGGAAGGTAGCCCCGCTCACCTTTGTAAACGGTAATACTTCGGCCCATTTCACTTACGAGCCTGTTTTTCAGCACTTCACTTTGGCTCGATATAATCGTAACACCGGTAAAAGCTTCCACACCTTCCACTACATAATCTATCATTCTTGACGCAACAAGATAAGTGAGAATTGAATAGAGCGCTGCTTCCACGCTTTCCACCATAGCGGCTGCACCAAAAATGATAACGTTAATAGCGAGGATGGTTTCGGCAATAGTAAGATTGGTAAGCCGTAACGTGTATAAAGCAAGAACTTCGGTGCCATCTAATACCGCACTGGCCCGCATGGCTAACCCGCTGCCTACGCCGATAAAAAACCCTCCAAATACGGATATGAGCAGTTTATCGCTCGTTATCTGCTGTTCGGGAACAAACAACAGGCAGATGGCCAGTAATGAAATGCCAATGAATGCCTTGATTGCAAACGCCCGACTTACAACAAAATAACTGACGATTATAAATGGCAGGTTGAGCACGAATGTTGTTAGTGAGAGATTAGAATTAAATGCTGTGTGAAGGATAAGCGCAATGCCTGTCACGCCGCCGTCAAAAAAATGAGCCGGTACAAGGAAGCCTTTTAAACCGAAAGCGGCAGAAAGTACTCCAAAAGTCAAAAGAAAAAAATCTTGTAACGCAAGAATGACCCTGCTCCTGAAACTGCTTGCTTTGTAAATACCGGATTTAACCAGTAAAAAGTTATGAGATTTCCTGGCAGTAAAAAGTTTTATCGCAGATGGACTGTAGTAATTGTGCATTTCCAAAAATTGTATCTGCAGCTTTTGCCACTCTTCCCAGGTTTCTAATTTTCCCACTTGTTTCATTTCAAGAAACAACAATTCAGCAAGGGGAAAATATTTATCTGTTCCCAGGTAAGAAAAATTTGCGTCACAAAGTACAGCTTCAAGAATATCAGCAGGTTTGTGACCAACTCTCGTAGCCATTATCAGGCGGTTTACTTCTCCGATCTCCTTTTCAGTATAACCAAACTGCGGTAAATATTCTTTTGCAATTTCACAGGAGATTTCCTCATGGCCATCATATTTACGCAAATAACCGGCATCATGAAAAAGTGCTGCGGTGCGAAGTATCTGTGTTTGATGCGCTGAAAGTTTTTCAGCCTTTGCCAGTTGCTGAGATACCTGTATTACTTCTTTTACGTGTTGTAAATTGTGATAGGTAAAATGGGCAGATAGTTCTTTTTCCAGCTTTGGCATCAGGAAAGCGCAGGCTCGTTCGTATTGCATTGTTTATGCGTTTATTTTGGCATAAATGTAAAGGAATGAAAATGAACATCATAAAAAATACTATTGCCCTGATTTGAGGGAAGTTGGTTATTTTTTGTGCGGGTCCGGTAGCAGCGCAAACAAAATAGATATAAAGGTATAGGATCAAAATTGGAAAGGTAGTCTATGTTAAAAAAGAGGTTGTACTAAAAGCAAACGATACATTTACATTGAACCTGTCACACTTGAAACCAGGTTTATACTATCTGCCGTTGTCAATCCCGAAATTTGGCGGAAGAAAATTTGTAATTGAGAAATAACATTTTCTTTATCCTAACAGCTTTCTTCGCCAGCAAGAGACATTCGCAGTATCAGCATTACAAAAGCCGTAACATTTCTTCTGGTTTCTCTAAAAGCATCAACTCAATTTTGTACTGATGAGCTTCATAAATTCGCTGCGTGTAGTTTCTTTTTCAAACTCACCATAAAATGCTGAAGTAGAGGTAACTGAATTTTGTTTCTGCACACCGCGCATCATCATACAAAGATGCGCCGCTTCTATTACAACTGCTACGCCAAGCGGGTCTAAGCTTTCTTTTATCGCGTTCATTATTTCAACAGTAAGTCTTTCCTGCACCTGCAACCTCCTGGAGTACACATCCACTACCCTTGCAAGCTTGCTTAGTCCCGTTATCCATCCGTTCGGTATATAAGCAATATGTGCTTTGCCGATAAAGGGCAGCATGTGATGCTCGCACAAACTGTATAATTCTATATTTTTTACTATAACCATCTCACTCACGTTCTCATGAAATTTGGCAGAATTCAATATGGCTACGGCATCCTGCGCATAACCCTGCGTGAAGAACTGCATAGCTTTTGCAATGCGTTCAGGCGTTTTCTGCAATCCTTCCCTTTGAGGATCTTCCCCGATTAAAGCCAGTATTTTGCTGTAATTCTCCATCAAGCCCGATGTTACCTTTTCATCGTACTCTTCATTTCTTTTGTAGCTCATGAAATATCATTTTATTTTTTAATTTTCATTTAAACCGGATACTCCACAAAATTTCTTTCCGTCTCATACAGCCGCACGTGCAGATCAAGTAAATTATCTATTCTTTTTCGCAATAAATTATAAATGGTGATAACAATATTTTCAGCCGTTGGGTTCAGATTTTCGAATTCTTTTGTATCGAGGTTCAGGTTTTTGTGATCGAACCTTGTATGCACTTCTTCTCTTATAATATCGCTGAGTGTTTTCATATCCATTACATAGCCGGTCTTTTCATCAGGCACACCGGTCACTTTTACAATTACTTCATAATTATGCCCGTGGTAATTCGGATTATTACATTTGCCGAATATTTTTTTATTAAGTTCATCACTCCATTCAGGATTATGCAAACGGTGTGCTGCATTAAAATGTTCTTTGCGAAAAACGGCTACCCTGTTATCCATACGAATTACAAATTATAAAAAACTTTCTGAAGTGAAAAGTAATCATAATGACATTCAGCAATGAAAACCGATGAAAAGTTTATTATTCCCCGAAATACTCTACGTAAATTCTGGGTGTCTCATACAACTTAATGCAATGCAGTTTTACTGTTGCAGGTAAATGTGCTTCCAACTGTTGCCATATACCAATAGCCAAATTTTCTGTGCTGCACATTTTGCCTGTTAAAAAATCAACATCGAGATTGAGAT
>JAHEZC010000448.1 GCA_023251275.1 Parafilimonas sp.
GAATTTGCTTTGCAATTTTTTCCCTGAGCAAATAATTCGCTGCAACTGCCATGTCATTGAATAAACAGAATCCTTCACCTCTGTCTGCATAAGCATGATGTGTACCGCCCGCCACATTCAATGCAACACCATACTGCATAGCAAAGAAACAACAGTCAATAGTGCCTTGCGTGATCACAAGTTCACGTTGAGTAAGTTGCGGAGATTGCGGAAAACCGATTTTTCTTTGTTCGGCTTTACTAAGGGCCTGGTGAATAAGTTTATCAAAATAAATTTTGTCATGTGTCCATAATATTACTTCTTCCGGGCACGGTGAAGGTGAAAATAAATTTTCTGATGAAATGCTTCCTTCGTGCAGCAATTGCTCAGGTATCAATTCATATTTCAACATGGGAAAACGGTGACCTTCCGACAGCGGATGTGCGTAGATTTTATCGTAAGCGATTTTCATCATCCGATTTTCATCAATGAATCTTTTACTATCGCAAAAACTGAATCATTCTTTTTTGGCTTCACTGCATAGAAACCCGTGAATGCACTGAAAGCAGGCAGTATGGCATATTGCGCACCAAAATAAAAACAAGAAAAACATAAAGATTGCCTGCTATTGCCTGAGATAACAATTCCCGGATGTACATGACCGGAGAAGAAATAATTTTCAGTATTTTTTTTCTCCCCATTCTGTATTGACCATTGACTATTGACCACTGATATATCATGAACAAAAGAGAAATGGTCAATGTCTAATTTATTATTTTCCGTTTCAATATTTGCGGATTGGTAAAACTCATCGTGCAAAATATCATGATTGCCTTTTACCAGTTGAATAGGCAAATAGCTTATATCTTTTCTCCAGCGCAGAAATAAATCCATTTCTTTATTCGCATCACTGTGAAACATGTCTCCAGCAATCACTAACTGTTTGGGCTTACAATATTGTATCTCAGCAAACAATCGCTGCAGATCTTCTTTAAAAATATTCTGCGGCACAGCAATGCCTGATTTTCTGAAATGACCTGTTTTGCCGAAATGCAGGTCAGCAACTATCATCGTTTTTTTTTCTTCCCAATAAATATATCTCTTTGCTGAAAGCCAGAATATATTGTTACGGATAATATGAGGAATAGAGGAATACATACGCTCAGCAAATATAAATTCAGTTCTATCAACGTTGACTAATGACTTATTGACTTTTATGACTAATTACTTAGGCATCACTTCTCCAATTGCTGCTGCATTTTTCTTACGCGATCTTCAAATTTTTCAGAGGAAAGATTATAACGGCTCAGTCCATCAACGATGATGGGAAATGAAAGCGGGGTGAGTTGTTGCGGAAAAGTAATAACAATATTGCTTTTTTGTATCCTGGTCAGCGCCGCTCTAAGTCTTGCTTCTTCCATCTGCTGCGAAAAGACTTCACGATATGCCTGGCGAAGCAATAAATTATCCGGATCGTATTCACTGAATACTTTAAAGAGCAGGGAAGCAGAAGCCTGCAGATGCCTTGCTTTTTTTTGCTCTCCGGGATAACCCTGGAAAATTAAACCTCCGATTACACCAATATCCCGAAACTTGCGGGCAGCCATTTCTACACTGTTTACGCTTCGCTGAATATCCTCCAACAATTTTTCTGTGGTGAATAATTCATAGACATTATTGTCATCCACAGGCACCGGCTGATCGCTCAGTAATTCATAACCATAATCATTCATGGCAATAGAGAAGGTAATAGGCGTATGTTGGCTGATACGATAAGCCATCAATGCACTCATCGCTTCATGCACCTGTCTTCCTTCAAACGGATATACCATTAAATGAAAACCATCTTTATCTTCTATTTGCTCAACCAGCAATTCATCTGCCTGGGGAATATGCGATAGTTTCTTTTGCAAGTCAAATAAAGTTGAAAGGCTTTTCAGTTCCTGTGAGTCATATTTTTCATTAACTATTTTGTCAAATGTATATCGCAATACACGGCCAAGATTCGCAGTAAGGCTCATGCGTCCGCCCTGCCAGCTTGGTACAAGCGATTTTTTTGCGGATGATTTCCTTACCAATGCAGTCATATCTTTTATAGTTACAAGCTCCACATTTCTTCCCGCAAGTGTAAATACATCTCCCGGCTCAAGTCTCGATATAAACCATTCTTCAATCACCCCTATATAACCTCCGCTCAAAAATTTTACTTTCATCATTGCGTCGCTCACAATGGTGCCGATATGCAGCCTATGACGCATCGCTGTTCTCCTGTTTTTAATTTTATACAGCCCGTTTTCCTGTTCCACTTTTTTATAATCATCATATTGCTTCAGTGCATTGCCGCCAGTTGTAATGTGATATAATATTTGCTGCCATTCATCCTTTGTGATCTCTTCAAAACAATAAGTGCATTTTATTTCCTCAAAAATTTCTTCTGCATTGAAACCTTCCCCGATGGCGAGTGTACAGAGATATTGTATCAATACATCAAAACAGAGTACCAATGGTTCGCGACCTTCAATCAAACCTTCCTGTATGGCCTGTTTTAATGCTGCTGCTTCTACCAATTCTAATGAATGTGTCGGCAGAAAATATATTTTACTCACATCTCCCGGTCTGTGACCGCTTCTTCCCGCCCTCTGTAAAAATCTTGAAACACCTTTTGGAGAACCTACCTGTATCACAGTATCCACCGGGCGAAAATCCACACCAAGATCAAGACTTGCAGTGCAAACAACAGCTTTCAGTTTTTGTGTGTGAAGCGATTCTTCCACCCATGTACGCAGTTCCTGCTCAATGCTTCCATGATGTAATGCAATAGCACCGGCGAATTGAGGCGCTATATTTAATAATGTCTGGTACCACGTTTCACTCATGCCTCTTGTGTTAATAAAGATGAGTGTTGTATTGCTTTGCTCAATGATGGGAACGATTTTCTGCGCAAGCTTTATTCCCAAATGACCTGCCCAGGGATATTTTTCCATCTCTTCCGGAATGACAGAGATCACCTCAACAATTTTATTCATGTTGGCTTTTATGATCACCCCATCTTCGCACAATGGTTTCAATAAAACTTCTTTTGCTTCTTCTAAATTACCTATCGTTGCAGATATACCCCAGACTGAGCCTTGATGCCTGAAGCCTGAATCCTGAATATTGATAATTCTTGAAATTGCCAGTTCCGTCTGCACACCTCTTTTACTGCCAAGCAGCTCATGCCATTCATCCACGGCGATAACACAAAGGGGTTTGAATATATCGGGGTAACCTTTCTGAGCGAGCATCAAATGCAGGCTTTCAGGTGTAATGATAAGTACTTCAGGTACCCGCAGCTTTTGTTTTTGACGCTCCGTTATAGTAGTATCGCCATTGCGAATGCCCACTCTCCATTGGATTCCC
>JAHEZC010000449.1 GCA_023251275.1 Parafilimonas sp.
AAATTCGAAAATACCTTCTGGTGCGTGAATACGGAAAGTATGGCAAGCAGCAAAACTGCCCCGAAAAATCCAGAGACAGTTTCACTGAGCGGTACAAAGGTTCGCGAAATGCTCCGTGCAGGTCAGCGCCCGCCACAGGAATTTTCCCGCCCAGAAGTAGCTGATATTTTAATCGAATGGGCTACCAGCAAAGCAGAAGCTACTGTTTGATTTAATTGAAAATATTTTGAGGATGCAGGTTCATGCCTGCATTTTTTGTTTGAGGGTGAAAAATAACAGGCCAGGATCAATGTGCAGATTTATCTTATTTCAAAATCAAAGGGCAATTTAGCCTGGGGTATCCCGATAATTTGTTGCAGCTTTTTTGCCTGTATCATCAATTTATATTGCTCCTCTCCTACATCTTTTTTAATTGCATCTTCTTTGGCAGATGCGCTCACAGGACTGTTCAGCAATTGCTCGAGCAGCGATTTTTTTTCGGGATATTCTCTAACGCGGTAATCGGATGTTTTGGCCATGCGGGCTGCACATTCCACTGCATCATGCAATGTTCCGATCTTATCAACAAGGCCAATTTCGACTGCGCGCTGCCCTGTCCATACACGTCCCTGCGCAATGCTGTCAATAAAGTCAATATTTTTTTTTCTGCCATTCGCCACCCGGCTTTTGAAAGTGGCATAAATTGAATCAACAGCCCCTTGGTAAAATCTTTTTTCCGTTTCGGTCAATGGCCTGCTGACTGTGCCCATGTCAGCATAAGGCGCCGTCTTTACACCATCAAATGTAATCCCCAGCTTATTGTTAAAGAATGGTTTCATATTTGGTAAAAGCGTGAACACTCCAATAGAACCTGTTATTGTTCCCGGCTCTGCAAAAATCGAATCTGCATCGCAGGAAATATAATAACCTCCTGATGCTGCATAATCTCCCATACTTACCACAACAGGCTTTTCTTCTTTCGCCAGGGAAATTTCACGCCAGATCATATCGCTTGCAAGTGAGCTGCCGCCGGGAGAGTTTACCCGGAAGACTATGGCTTTTACGTCATCATCCAGTCTTGCTTTGCGCAAAATCTTTACAAACTCATCACCCACTATTTGATTATCTTGGTCTTTACCATCTACAATGTCTCCCTGGGCATAGATAATGGCAATTTTATCTTTCCCTTCCCGGGTAAAGTCAACGGCCTTTGCATATTTGCCCAATGCCAGATAATTGATATCCCCGGTTTCTTTCTTGCCAAGCAATTCCAGTATCTCAGCTTTTATTTCATCGTCATATTTCAGCCCATCCACCAAATTATATTTCAATGCGTCATGGGCAGTTTGCACAGCGCCATCTGTGGCAAGCCTGTGCAGGAAAGCCGTATCTGTTTTTCTCGAATCGGCAACACTCATTAATAAATTACTATAGAGATCGCCCAGCCATACGCTTGTCTGCAAACGATTGGCATCGGTCATTTTATCTGTACGGAAAGGTTCAGTGGCGCTTTTAAATTTACCGTCATAAAAAACCTGCGCTTCAATGCCAAGCTTATCAAGCAGGCCTTTGAGGAATAATAAATTCACGGCAAAGCCATCCCAGTCCACACCTCCATTCGGATGGCAATAAATTTTATCAGCCGCACTTGCCACATAATAAGCCCGCTCGGGAATAGCTTCTCCATAAGCGACGACAAACTTTTTGCTTTGTTTGAAATCAAGCACGGCATTGCGCAATTCTTCGCTTGATGCAAAGCCATTATTGTTATCTCCGGCTTTTATCAGAATACCTTTTATACTGCTGTCTTTTTTTGCATAATGTATCATGCGTACTACGTCGTAGAGGCCGGGAATATTTTTAGATTCGTCGCCCAGCAAAGCGCCGATGCTGTTTTGCTGTTCCTGTTCTTTAAACTGCATACCAAGGTCCAGCACCAGTACGGCTTTGGTACCAACATCCGGTCTCGAAGGTGCAAACAGGCCGCCTATAATAAAAATGGTCACGACCAAACCCAGCACACTGAAAATGATCAGTGCAAGAAATGATGCAAAAAATATTTTAAGGAAGCTTCTCATGTTTTTCTTTTGTGCGTTTAAAATTAAAGATATTTGATTCCCTCAATTTTTCCAATTTATGAACGAGGCTTACCTGCTTACAGGCGGCAATATGGGAGACAGAACGGCATACCTGCAGCAGGCTGCAAAATTAATGGAAGAAAATTGCGGGGAAATAACCAGACATTCTTCTATATACAAAACAGCAGCGTGGGGCTTTACCGCGCAAGCGGATTTTTATAACCAGGTACTGCTTTTGCGCACTGAACTTTCAGCAGAAGATCTGATGCAGACAGTTTTGCGAATTGAAGAAGAAATGGGCAGAAAACGATTGACAAAAATGGGGCCCCGCATTATTGATATTGATATATTATTTTTCAACGATGAAGTAGTCCGCGTTCCATTCCTCACCATTCCGCATCCTCATCTGCATGAAAGAAGATTCACTTTAATCCCGCTTGCGGAAATCGCGCCGCATAAGGTTCATCCTGTACTTCATCAAACAATTGAACAACTGCTGGATAAATGTGCTGATACCCTGCCTGTGCATAAAATTTCAACGGCAAGTTAAACTGTGCCATTAAATTTGAAGCTCTTTAAGCATGGAGCATCATTTCATCACCATCGAAGGAAACATCGGAGCGGGCAAAACAACACTGGCGCATTTGCTGGCAAGAAGACTCAACGCAAGACTGATCCTGGAAGAATTCGCCGAAAATCCTTTCCTGCCAAAATTTTATGAAAACCCCAGGCAGTATGCATTTCCGCTGGAATTATTTTTTATGGCGGAACGCTTCAAGCAGCTAAAAGACACGGTACATACCAATGACTTGTTTCAGCATATCACAGTCTCCGATTATCTTTTTACCAAATGCCTGCTCTTTGCCAAAGTGAATCTGCCGGACGAAGAATTCAGGCTGTATCAGAAATTGTTTGACATTCTTTATCAGCAACTCATCTTTCCGGATATGCTTATTTACCTGCATTCACCGGTATCAAAGCTGCAAACAAACATCAGGAAAAGAAACCGGGAATATGAGCAGAATATTCCGGATGAATATTTGTACGATATACAGGAAACTTACACCAGCTATATAAAACAGCATAATATAAAAACGATCTTTGTGGATGCTGCTAATGCAGATTTTCTGGGCAATCCAAAGCATCTGCAGGTAATACTGGATGCGCTGGAAAACAGGCAGGAAGAAACGCAATATTATGTTATATTGCCATAAAAATATATAGCTCCAATCATGACTGTCCAACTATTGTCTCAGCAAATCTATTGAAAGCATTGATATTACTGCATTTGAATTATGTTTTTTGATTTTTCGATTTGAA
>JAHEZC010000450.1 GCA_023251275.1 Parafilimonas sp.
TAAATGCTTCGGTAAGAGCAGCAGTGGTTTTTTCACGCAGGTAATGTGTGGCTGATGAATCACCGCCCCGTAAAATGCCCCATGCATCTGCAAATGTCATCTGCCTGATAGCATTTAAAAAAATAGGCGCAGCGCTTTTCGCCGCATCTTCTGCGGCGCGGTTCATCGAAAGAACAGCATCGTCCACCTGGTTACCTAAGCCGATATTGCGAAGGGTTTTTTCTACCTTTTGCGCTTCAGGCGGCATAAGAATTTTGATGGCAGCATTTTTAAAAAAACCATCAAGTGCAGATAATCGCGTAGTTCCACCGCTGACACCCTTATTCAAAGCCTCTTTCAACCCGCTGATCACATCACTCGTGGTAAGAGAATCTCCTGTATGGCTAAATGGATTATTTAAAATTGTTTTGTTACCTTTTTTATTAGCTGAATCCTTGTTAAGATTTTTGAGAAGTTTATTCAAACCCTGAGCCTGAATTGAGGTTGCGGTCAGCAAAAGAAAAAAGGGGGCTATTATTTTTTTCATTAAAAAAATTTGGATTATGTGCGTCAAATTTAGTGCCGACAGACTTAAGATGGAGTTAAATGAGAGCCGGGAAAACAATTGATTGCAATATTGCCTGCCATAAAAAATATTTCACCAATTACTCTTCAAGCAGAAAGCATTTTTTGTACGAAACTGCTTGTAAAATTCTGCTCATTCATTTATTGCTGCAATACCGGGCAATATCTTTCCTTCAAAATATTCAAGCATAGCGCCTCCGCCGGTACTTACATAACTTACTTCATCAGCAAAGCCGAACTGGTTTACGGCTGCAACGCTGTCACCACCGCCCACCAGGCTGAATGCCCCGCTTTGTGTGGCAGAAGCTACTGCCGCAGCAATGGCTTTTGTACCATGCTGGAATTTCAGCATTTCAAATACTCCCATCGGGCCATTCCATAAAATCGTTTTTGATTTTTTAATTACGTTGCAGAATTGTTCACATGCATTGGGACCTATATCCAATCCCATCCATCCGCCAGGAATATTATCGCTTGGCGAGCCCGATATATTTGCTGCGGCATCAAATTTATCTGCAATAATGGAATCAGGAGGAAGGTGAATACAAACATTTTTCTCTTCTGCCTTCTGCAATATCTGGCTTGCAGTTTCTAAACGATCTTCCTCGCAAAGGGAATTTCCAATCCTGCCGCCCTGCGCTTTAAAAAAAGTATAAGCCATGCCCCCGCCAATGATGATATCTGTGGCTCTTTCAAGAAGGTTCTCAAGAATAAGAATTTTATCTGAAACCTTAGCGCCGCCAATAATGGCCGTGAAAGGGTTCTCTGATTTATACAACACTTTTTCCGCACTGGCCACTTCATTTTCCATCAGCAGACCGAACATTCTTTTTTCTTTGGAAAAGAATTTTGCTATCACAGCAGTAGATGCATGTGCCCTGTGCGCAGTACCGAAAGCATCATTTACATATACGTCTCCAAGACCGGCTAATTTTTCTGCAAAGGCTTCATCGCCCTTTTCTTCCTGTTTATAAAACCGAAGATTTTCAAGCAGCAAAACTTTTCCCGGTTGCAGGGCTGCAGCTTTCTGAATTGCCTGCTCACCGATGCAATCATCGGCGAATTGTACTTCTGCGCCATCAAGCAATTCACCTAAATGTGTCAACAGATGTTTCAAAGAATATTTTTCTTCAGGCCCTTCTTTCGGTCTGCCGAGGTGACTCATTAATATCACACTGCCTCCATCATTCAATATTTTTTTGATCGTAGGAATAGTGGCATGCATTCTTGTATCATCAGTAATAGCAAAGGTTTGCTTATCCAATGGTACATTGAAATCAACGCGTATCAATGCTTTCTGACCTGTGAAGTTGTAAGAAGAAAATTTGCTCATGCACTAACCCAAAGGGGATTTTATATTTTAAAAAATCAAGGCTCTCAAATTAATTGAAAGCCCTTAAAAACCAGAATAAAGAACCATTAGTATAAGTGTGCGACGCAACACAAGCCTGGTGATGACACTAAAGTTCGAAACAAAATCTTCTTTTCCTTTTTAAAACAAGGAGCATTACTCACTTATCAATCCAGCGAAATAATTTACCGTTCTCACCAACTGGCTTACATAGCTCATTTCATTATCGTACCAGCTTACAGTACGTACCAGTTGTGTATCGCCAACTGTCTGCACACGTGTCTGCGTGGCGTCGAAAAGTGAACCATAAGTAATGCCGATAACATCACTGCTTACAATTTCATCTGTCGTATAACCAAAACTTTCGTTGGCCGCGGCTTTCATCGCTGCATTCACTTCTTCCACGGTAACTTTTTTAGAGACGATAGCCGTTAACTCTGTCAGTGAACCGGTAAGCACAGGCACACGCTGTGCGCTGCCGTCCAATTTTCCTTTAAGGCCCGGCAATACAACACCGATTGCTTTTGCAGCGCCGGTACTGTTGGGCACAATGTTTTGTGCAGCAGCCCTTGCGCGACGCAGATCGCCTTTGGCATGCGGTGCATCCTGTGTATTCTGATCATTGGTATAAGCATGGATGGTGGTCATGAGGCCATTGATAATACCAAAAGAATCATCCATCACTTTTGCCATGGGTGCAAGGCAATTGGTGGTGCAGGATGCACAGGATATAATGGTTTCGCTGCCATCGAGTATATCGTGGTTCACATTGAATACAATCGTTTTCAGGTCGCCGGTTGCGGGGGCTGAGATCACCACGCGCTTTGCACCTGCCGTGAGATGTGCTTCCGCTTTTGCTTTATCAGTAAAGAAGCCGGTACATTCGAGCACCACATCCACATCATGCTGCGCCCAGGGAATTTCCGCCGGGTTCTTATGCGCATATATCTTCACTTCATGTCCATTTACCACGATTGAATTTTCTGCAGCTTTTACATCTTCATTAAAGCGTCCCTGTGCACTGTCGTATTTAAGCAGGTGTGCCAGCACTTTGGGGCTCGTTAAATCATTGATGGCTACTACATCAATATCCTGCATATTGAATATCTGCCGATAGACCAAACGGCCAATACGGCCAAAACCATTGATGGCAACTTTTACGCTCATACTATCTGGTTTTTAATTTTAATAAAGCGATGCGAATTTACAGGTATTGAGTGAAAATGCAGATGAATTAATAATTATCACGGAGAAGTTGCGTTTTGCGAAAATGCACAGATGTGTGCCTTATTTGAATGTTTTGAATTTTTTTGGCGGAACAGGTTGGTAAAATTATCTTTGCGCTCCTCAAAATAATGCAATGCCGCGTTCGTCTAAGGGCTAGGACACCACCCTTTCACGGTGGCGATACGGGTTCGAATCCCGTACGCGGTACTAGAAAAAGGTTTGAAGTTTAAA
>JAHEZC010000451.1 GCA_023251275.1 Parafilimonas sp.
GCCATCGGTATGTCTGTTACGGCTTATGGAGATATTGAACGCGGCAAGGCAAAAAACATTACACTGCCGAGATTAGAGCAGATCGCAGGCGCCTTGAAGGTTACGGTTGCAGAAATAATATCGGGTAACGGAAATGAGACTCAGAAAAATTAATCATATCCCCAGTGCGTATTATAAATTTATGGGGCGGCCTATCTTGACACGGCTTAGTTCCACACTTCTAAGCTTTTCTCTGTTTCAATTTTTCCTTCCTCCTTTATTTCATTCCAGCCGCCTGAAACATTTCTGAGATTATGTACGCCCTGTCTTTTTAATAAAGATGATGCGATCACGCTTCTGTAACCGCTGCCGCAATACAGGTAAAGGTTATCATTGTCATGTATCGCAGCCATGCTGCCGGGATCACTTAAGGAAAGCAAAGGAAGATTTACAGCGCCTCTTACATGTCCATCAGCAAACTCCACTTCTCTTCTTACATCGAGCGGAATAAGATGCTCGTCAAAAGGAATATCCATTGCCAGTTCATCAGCATCCACATTAATGATCATATCAATCGGCTCTCCGGCTTCTTTCCATGTTTCAAATCCGCCTTCGAGGTAACCATTAATCTTATCAAATCCAACCCGTGCAAGACGAATTACAGACTCTTTTTCTCTATCTTTTTCAGTAACAAGAAATATATCTTTATCAAAAGGCAACAGGCTTCCCGCCCATTCGGCAAAGCGACCTTCGAGACCAATGCTAACAGCACCGGGAATAAAACCCTGGCTAAAAAGCGAAGCATTTCTTGTATCCAATATTATCACATCATCCTGTTCCGTGCATGCTTTAAAAGCAGCAAAAGACAAAGGCCGCAAACCTTTTTCCAATATTATATCCATGCTTTCATATCCTTCCTTATTTATTTTTGCATTGATGGGAAAATACTGGGGTGGGGCAGCCAGTCCTTCGGTAACAGCTTTTATAAATTCTTCCTTTGTCTGAGGCTGCAAAGCATAATTGTGCTGCTTTTCTTCGCCAATTGTACTGTACGATTGCGGGCCTAAATTTTTTCCGCAACTGCTGCCTGCGCCATGTGCAGGATATACAATTACCTCATCTGCAAGCGGAACAATTTTTTTCTGCAGGCTATCATACAGCATGCCGGCAAGATCGTTTATGGTAAGCGCTTCGTCTTTTTGTGCGAGGTCTGGCCGCCCCACATCTCCTACGAACAGAGTATCACCGGTGAACACAGCATGATCTTTTCCATTTTCATCCTTCAGCAGATAGCAGGCGCTTTCCAGTGTATGGCCCGGAGTATGCAGTACTTCAATTTTTATGTTGCCCAATTGAAATTCTTCTCCGTCTTTTGCTGCATAAACCGGAAAATTTGCTTTTGTATCAGGCCCATAAATAATAGGTGCATTGGTGGCTTTGCCTAAATCAATATGCCCGCTGATAAAATCTGCGTGAAAATGTGTTTCGAAAATATATCGGATAACAGCTTTTCTTTCTTTGGCAAGGTGAATGTATTCTTCAATATCACGCAGCGGATCAATGATAGCTGCCTCGCCATTACTTTCAATATAATATGCTGCTTCACTAAGGCAACCCGTGTATAGTTGTTCTATATACATATCCTGTTTTTTGCAAAGATAAGAAGTGACGGAAGAACCGGATGTTAAGAGATGTACAATCGCATCCGGGTAAGTAAAGGGTTATTCTCAGCGCCGTCGGATTATGCCAGCAATTCTTCCACAAATCGGCTGATATCCTTTACCCGGTCATATTTGATGAAATAATAAATAAATTTTCCATCCCGCTCAGTGCCGACAATTCCGGCGCGGCGCAAAATGGCGAGATGCTGAGATGCAACAGATTGCTCCAGCCGCAGTTTTATATATAATTCGGTTACTGTAATTTTTTTGTGTTCATCTATGACTCTTAATATTTGCTGCCGCAGTTTATGATTAATTGACCTCAGTATTACGGCAACTTTTTTCAGGTGAAGGAAATCAATCCTTACACTATCATTAGTTAGCGGATTTGTTATAATAGCAATAGTAGGGGGGTTATTCATCAAAGTAGATTTTGGGGGTGAAGAAATGAAATAACCTTCTGCCAAATTTATGATAATAAAAGCTTTGTTGTGCTCATTACGAATAATTAATTTGGAATATTTTTTTTGGGGTTTGAAGGAGTGAAAAATTCTTTCAGATAGAGCGGTTCACAATAGGCAATATCTGCGAAATCTTTTTTGGCAAATGTATGGGCAGCCAGATATGCAAGATGCCCTGCGTGATAAATAACTGAGGAATATAGAGCATTCGGATGCTGCACCATGCTTTTATATTTCTGACTTCCGCTGCCGGAGAAAATAATAGGTTGCAGTTTCAACTCTTCTGCAAAACTTTTTTCATCTAAAATGATTGCTTCCGGTTCTTTAAGTATTTTCAATTCATGGTTATATAAAGCGGTAAATACTTCCATTCTTCTTGCATCTATCATGGGGCAAAAAAGTAGTGTTGCATCTGGTTTACCGATATCTATCTTTCTTTCGTTTATGGATGCCCATGCCAATACTTCAAGTGTATTGATAAGAATAAGCGGCTTGTTTAACGCATAGCAGATTCCCTTTGCGGTGGTGAGTCCAATCCTCAAGCCTGTATAGCTTCCGGGCCCCGCTGTTACTGCAACAGCATCTGTTTCAGTCAGCTTGCAACACGCAGATAAGAGTATTTTCTTAATAGCGGGCTGCACAAATGATGCATGATTGTTTTGCTCAGCGCTATGTTCAATCGCCAATACTTTCTCATTGTCGCTGATGCATACACTTGCATGTTCAGTCGCAGTATCTATACTAAGAAGTAAAGGCAATTGATAAATTGTTTAATTGTTGAATGGTTAAATTGCCTGCATGCTATCATTTCTACATGATCACCAACTCATAGCAACTCCCCAATGACTTAATGACTAAATGACTTCATACCCATTTTCTAATGATTTCTTCTTCCAGGCTGCCGGCTACAACGTAACGCCTGTCCGTTTCACTTAATTTTTTCAGCAGGTGATATACTTTGTGAAGTCCGATCTTCCTGCTCCATTCAAATGGACCATAAGGATAATTGGTTCCCAATTGCATGGCAATGTCTATTCCTTCTTTTGTACTTACATCATCCTGCAGGGCAAAATAAGCTTCATTGATGATCATGCTGATGATGCGTGGGGCAATCATGCCGGGAATATCGGGTACAAGTTGATATTTCCAGTTGAGTGCATTCATTACTTCAGCAGTAATTTTTTTATTATCTTCTCCTGCTGCGATTTCTATTATTTTCCGTTTGAGAAAACCCTCCCATGCGTTAATTCGTATGCAATT
>JAHEZC010000452.1 GCA_023251275.1 Parafilimonas sp.
TGCTTTTCATATCTGTGGTGGTAGTAACAACTTTTATCGTGCCTGCATCAGCAATTGAGAACATGCATAGCAGCAATACGATAAGCGATACTGATTTTTTTTCCATGTGCTTTTTTGTTCTTTTATTAGGTAAGATTTGTTTTAAAAATTTTGACATTAATATTGATGTGCTCCATGCGCACCCATCACAAATATCCAACGGAGCCAGACCTGGTAAAAGCGATCTTCCATATTGTTATCCGTTGTTTTTCCTTCAAATTCAATTTTCTGAAATTCAGTGGCATTCCATCCTGCTGTAAGTGAATATGCCTGGTCAGCAATTGTTTTATTATAAGGCTTTTCTGCATAATCATATCTGCCTGTCAAAAACCATCGCTTGGCGACCTGGTATTGCAGGAAAGAGTACAAACCAAAAGAATTTTGAGGCGGCCCGCTATGATTTTTTGCATTACTGTAAAAGAATTCACTTTGCCATGTAAGCGAATGATAGGTATTTAACTGAACAGGTTTGTACTTATAGGTGAGATCAGCGGCAGCCATATTGGTAACATAGGAAGAGTCATTAGGACCGGTTATTCCGGTTAATCCTACTTCCAGTGTTGCGTTATCATTAATGGTAAAGAAATTTTTTAAGTGTGCCAGATAAATGAGACGGTTATTAGCACTTCTTGTAAAAGCAGCGGGTTCTGTATATCCCGCTGTGGTTTGAAATATCAACTCCTGGTAAAATGCTTTTGTCGGCATGAGCCAGCTTAATGATAAGCCTTCGTCGTTCAATCCTTCTTCGCTGAAATAATTTACATAGGCAATGGGCAGATCAATGAAAGGAAGCGCATGTGCATGAACGGGGTTAATTCTTCCGACTGCCTCTTTAAATTTCCCCGCTTTTAACTGCAATCCTGCAGGTAAAGAAAGTGTGGTTAAATAGCCTTCTTCCACGGTAACGCCATACTTATTTGTTTCGGGGTCTTTTCCGAATGAGATAAAAAAGTCGCCGCGGACATAAGGGTCAATTACCGCCTGTAGTGATAATTCTGATTCATTCAGGTACAGATCAAAATTTTTCTCACCCCTGCTGATGTATGAACCCTGGAAATCACCGATAAATCCGATATCGGGGTTAAATGAAAGACTGGAGCGGGTTTGCTGGGGAGCGGGTTGGTTATTAACCTGCATCTGCTGTTCGATCTGCTTCAATAATGTGGAATCGGTACCGGTGCTGTCGGCAGGATTCTGAGCAACTGTCTCATTGCTGATAAAGAGTATAACGGGCAAGAGAATTTTCAGGATAGAATTCAAATGCATATATAATTTTTTGACCGCGCAATTAATGGAACGGAATAGCCCATATAGCTGAAATTATTTCTTACTCAAAATATTAGTCTGAAAGTGATTCTATTTTTGAAGAAGGATTAAAATGCAAATTTAAAAGTAGGGCAAAATATTAATCAAAATAATATAAGAGTGTTAGAGCAAAGATAATTTTTCATTTCTGCTTCCGGCTTTTTTCTTGTTTGCTGATATATTTCTAATAAATATCAACACATTATCTGGTGCTGCCGCTTTAAACAAAATGATGCACTTCTTATTTCCGAAAACAGGCTGGCGGAAAGAAATGGCCATTATGAAAATAGCTCTTTTAATCTTTTATTTCATTTTGAATTCTCTTTAAAATCTTAGTCTTTAATTTCATAAATTCCTCAGAATTCCTAATAAAATTATTATCACTGTGGTACAATGTGTATAAATTCCCCGGGCAATTGCTAAATGGGGAAATGTATGGGTAATCCCCCCAATATGAATTTATTACACTGAAAATCTCCTTCTTCAAATATATTTTTTCTTTCTTATCAATAATAGAATTAAGGCTTTTAATCAGGAATTCGAGATCACAATAACAAAGACTTACTATAAGATGACCAAAAATTTCATTAGTATGTTCAGCGCCTCCTAATGGACATTCAATTGTGGAAGCATATTTTACTAAAAGAATGGAATCCCTTGTTTGAAAAATAAAGCTCATGATATATTGTTCTATCAGTTGGAAGTAATGAGTAAAATAAAAATCCATTCTTGTAACAGAATCATAATAGACGAACGAATTCCACTCTTTTTTTACAGTATCGTATTCGTCCGAACTCATTTCCAGGCTATCAACATAAAGAATATCTTTACTTATTGAGTTATCCCGATTTTTAAAATAATATCCAACAGAATCTAATACTGCATTAATTATTTCTCTTTTCTGTATATCAGTCATTTCATCAAAAAAAACAAGGTCTTGTTTTTTTATAAACAAACGTCGTTGATTATAAGTTGTGAGGTTACTGTAATTCCAAAAAGATGCGGAACATACTTTTATAACGTAGAAACTATCACTGTTTTTCTCTACATTTATGAGTTCATCTATAGGAAGATAGCCTGCGATATTCAGTCGTCCTGAATCAAATAAAAGCACTTGTGCTTTTTGCTTTTTTACAATTGCTAATTCCTCGCCAGCCTGAAAATCCTGTGCATATAAGTGAGCATGAATTGAAACGATTAATAAAAGTTTAAATGATCGTTGGAGAATATATTTCCTGATAGATACCATGCATATAAAAGTAAATAAAATAACTTATGCATTAACAAGACAGTACAGCCTTTCAGTGCAGACTGTAAAGCTAAAATGAAAAAACAACCCGATAGCTATCAGTAACACCTGGCTCATTTTTTATTGCACCCTTTTAAATAGATATTCCTTACCGTCTGAAAAAAATAAACACGGCCCCGATAAGCGTCAATACAATTACCACTTTGCGGTAGCTCTCATCTTTTATTTTTGAAACAATTTTTAATCCCGCCCAAAAACCCATCAGCAATGCCGGTAATAACAATAAGTCCGTTTGCAGTGTTACCAGGTTTATATTCTTCCAGTAAATAACCTGGAAAGGAAGTTTAAAAAGATTGATCACGAGAAACACCCATGCTGCGCTGCCAATAAAGTCATTCTTTGGTAAACGCATGGCCAGGAAATAAATATTCGAAAAGGCTCCGGCAAGATTACCGAGCATAGTAGTAAAGCCGGAGATTAAACCCATATTGGCTACAAATAATTGGTTGGTTGGTATCGTAACATTTTTTCGAAACTCGAGTATGAGCATAATGACCACAGTGGCAATGATAATAACGGCCATAATTTTCCGGAAATAAGCCTCATTCAGGTCTTTGCCAACATATACGCCAACAAGGATTCCGGCTACCATCCATGGCATCAATTTCCAGAAGTGCGGCCATTGTGCATGACGATGGTAATATTTCACCGCGAAAATGTCGGCTGCACACAATAATGGCAATACTACCCCGGTGGATGCCCT
>JAHEZC010000453.1 GCA_023251275.1 Parafilimonas sp.
GAAAAGGTGAAACTTTTAATTCTTCGTGACCTCATGAATGTTAATTGGCAGATACAATTTGACAGCAAGAAAATAATTGTATCACCGCCCCAAAATTATACTAAGGAAACAGTGAGGGAAGCAATGGCTATGAAACGGCTTGAAATATTGCATGATAATAAAAAATGGATAAAGGCTCATCTTAAATTAGCACAACAAAATCTTGCACGTGGAGAAGATGTCCTGAATTCAGAAATTAAACCTGTTATTGAAGTTTGCACTACACAAGGGCAAATGGATTTGTTCAGAATCTTACGTTATTACTGGTCATCTCCTTATAGTGAATACGTGGGCAGAAGAATTAAGTTAATTATCAGGGATAATGGATTACCGGGCAAGCCTGTAATTGGAATTGCTGCATTAGGCAGCCCGATTATCCATATTCCGGAAAGAGATCAATGGATAGGATGGGATACTAAAACGAGGACGAGGAATTTAATCTATACGATGGATGCTTATGTAATTGGAGCTGTTCCGCCGTACAATCATCTGTTGGGTGGTAAATTAGTTTCGTATTTGCTTGCTTCAAATGAAGTAAGGAAGTTTTATAGTGAGAAATACAAAGACAAGGTAACCATCATTGATAAACGAATTGCAAATACGCTCGTTGGAATTTTCACGACAAGTTTATACGGTAAAAGTTCCCAATACAACAGACTTAAGTTTCAGGATAATTTGCTTTATCAACCAATCGGACAAACCAAAGGCTACGGAACTTTACATTTATCAAAGGAAACAATTCATGAAATGGTAAAGTTTCTACGATCAAAGGATATAAACATAAATCACCGCTTTGGTGACGGCCCAAGTTGGGTTATGAGAGTAATTAGCGCTGCAGGCGAATTATTAGGATTTGATTCCGACTTTTTATTGAAACATTCTTTTAAAAGGAATATTTATTTTGTTCCATTAGCAAAAAATTTCCGCGAAGTATTGAATGGTGAAATTAAACGTCCTAAGTACTTTAACTATTCAAAAAAAGAATTGGTTAATCATTGGAAAGAAAGGTGGTTTGAAAAAAGAAAACTAAATCCAGATGTTCTTTTAAAAGTCTTAGAATTTAAGCCAGAGCACTTTAAAATTGATTTTTAGTTTTTCTTGAGCTATCAAACTCATATGTACCTCGCCAGTCTTTAGTAAAGTTTACAACAGGAAATTAAAACCTCTCATCCATCATGCAAATTCCTTTAAATCAGTTCGAACAATATATTGATGAAACCATTTTGAAGCGCGGGTTATCTTATTTCCAGAACGGCTATGTAAACCAACCAGAAGAAATAACGCCTGGTGTTTATGAAGCTATTGTGCAGGGTTGGGAAGATTATACTGTGCAGTTGACCGTAAAAAACGGGAACATTGTTGAGTATGTCTGCAGTTGTCCTTATGACATGGGGGCTGTTTGCAAGCATGTTGCCGCAGTAATTTTTTACCTGCAGCAGGAAGTACTGGAAATAAACAGAAAGGAAGATAAAGAGTAAATGCAATCATAGAAAATTTAAGGAAGCAATACCCGCAAAGAAGGGCGCTGATGGAAGAGTTAAATTAGGTGTGAAGACTTGTGGTAACTTTAAAATCTCCACATCAAATCATTCATCTGCTGCTTTACACTACGCAGCAGATTCCGCAGGTCATCGGCAGTCTTTATAGCTTTCATATCTGTCCTGACAGATTTTATTTCAATTTCCACATCGGCGAGTTCCTCTTTGATTTTCTCTTTTGGGGAACTGCTTCCAACGAAATTGGTAATAAACCCATTATTTAGGCCAAAACTGCTGAATTGTTCTGCCAGGAAATCATCCCGTTCCCCGTGGAGTTTTTGCTGGAGCAGTTTATTGTATTTTTTTAGCTGCGTGAGGGAATATTCGGTCTTTGCTGCAGCGGCGTTGTCAAACTGCTGTGCTTTCGCTTTTATGATGAGCATGCCATGCAGGTCGTTCTCTCTTTTGGCTTTACCTAATTCTTTCATCAACTGTTCCTTTGCATGGCGTGTATCTTCGTCCTGCTCGAGATCCGGATGCAGTTGCTTTGCCAGTTCTTTGTACAGCGTGCTGATGTCTGCTATTTCGGGGACCTTCGTTTTTTTCTCTTTTTCCTTCCTGCGGTGAAAATCAAAAGCCTCTTTTTCAAAGCGGGATTTATTTTGTTCAGCTATATCCCCGATATCAAAATCGTCCATTGAAGCCATTAAAAAACCCTGATCTTCCATCATTTCTTTCATTGCGCTTTTTTCTTTTTTACTCAGCAGCTCCACCTGTTTGTTAAGGTATATGCGCGCAAGCTCCCTTCCTTCATCAGGCACAAACTCCGCATCGGCAGAAAGCAGGTTGATAATAAGCTCTGTAAACTGTCGGTGTTCCGGTTTGCCAAATTTCGCTGCAGAGAAAATATGATGGAGATGCAGTGCAAATTCATATTTCAATTTTGCCAGTTTTATAAGCTCCGGCACAAGCAATTGATGGTAGAGGCGGTTGTATTCATTCTCGTAGTCCCGCTGCTTTCTCTGATCATCTTCATACTCCTGGATTTGCTTTATCAGCCTGTTGAATCGGCGTATCTCTTTTTCCAGCGGTGTATCGTTTTTCGAGGCTTTCTTTTTTGCAAGCGGTATGAGCGGTAATGCACTGTTATGGTGTTCGATTTTTACTTTTTCAATAAATTCTTCTTCTCCAAAAAGAGTGATAATTTTTGCCATAAATGAGATTTTTCAAATGAATGACTACAGAACGCAAAGCTAAGTTGGCGGGGTTCATCATGTATATGAAGTTTTTAACTTTTATCCACAGGATTTTCAAATATCCAGATCAGCTTGTATGATCCGCGACGATCACCCATTTATTATTTATTTTTCTGAAAAGCAGCGTAAAATACCCGCCAATATCTCCGGACGTCCGCTGCAGATGCCATTTGCCTAATACAAAATAAAATGATGATGAAAGCGTCTTCAGTTGCAGAATATTAAAATCAAGCTTTCCCATGGCTGCTGTATCAGGATATCTTTTTTTATATCCTTCGAGTGTGGTCTGCCATCCATAGACAGGCCCGGCGCTTCCGACAAACATAAGGCTGTCATTTTTCCAATATGTCTCCATGAATGTGTCAATGTTGCCGTTGTTCCATGCCGTCACCTGGATATTCATTACATCGCGGATAGCTTGCTCATCGCTGTTTTGTGCTTTTACAACTGAGTGCGACAGCAATAAAATGAAAATGATAATACATGTTTTCATAAAAATTATTTGAATATTGATTATTGATAGTAAACTATACCTTCTTATTTTTAAACCTGTAAACTCATTGAACTCTTAAACCTTG
>JAHEZC010000022.1 GCA_023251275.1 Parafilimonas sp.
ATCATGACCATCAACGAAGAGCAGGATAGTATAATAGAAGAATTTGAAATGATGGGAGATTGGATGGAAAAATATGAACACATCATTCAATCAGGGAAAGGCCTGCCATTGATTGAGGAACAATACCGCTTAGATGAAAACCTGATAAAAGGCTGTCAATCGAGAGTATGGCTTCATACCGATTATAAAAATGGAAAGATATTCTTCACTGCAGACAGCGACGCCCTTATCACAAAAGGTTTGGTAAGCATGGTGATAAGAGTCTTGTCCGGTCATTCTCCCAAAGAAATAACGGATGCAGACATATATTTTATTGATGCCATCGGGCTGCGCAACCATCTTTCTCCTACAAGGGCAAATGGTTTGCTGTCTATGCTCAGGCAAATGAAAATGTATGCTTTGGCTTACCAGGCAAAGTCGTTTCAAAACTGATAATAATGACAGAAACGCTGCGCGATAAAGTAGAAGAGGCATTACGCACTGTGCATGATCCCGAAATACCGGTAAATATTTACGACCTCGGCCTTGTATATGAAATAAAGATTGGTGATGAAGGTAAGATTCAGATCACCATGACACTTACCGCACCCGCTTGTCCCGCCGCTCCTGAAATTATTTTTGATGCCGAAAGTAAGATACGTGCCATAGAAGGAGTGAATGATGTGCATATTCAGCTTACATTCAATCCTCCCTGGACTAAGGAAATGATGAGTGAAGAAGCAAAACTTGAGTTGGGATTTTTATAAAATCAACCGAATAAAATTTCTGTGAAAATTGACCGCTGATAATTATTGGTAAGTCACAAGCATCCTAACATAATCAAATAAGGTTCAATTGATTAGAGTTTAGTTCTTTGAAATTTTGTTGATAAGGTTGTTCAAACAGTTGATTTAACTGAGTTTTATTGAGCAGGGTAATACTCAAAATCTGTAATATTTCGTAATTGGTGTACTTGATTTTGAGTTCTTCCTTTATGATAGCAACAGTGACGTATGCTATTATGGCAGTATAAATTTGGATACGCACCGCATTTTCTGAATATCCCCAAAAGGATTTCACTTTCAGGTGTTGCTTAATCCATTTAAAAAATAATTCTATACTCCACCTGTATTTGTAAAGCTTTGCAATATCTAAGGCTGACAGGCTGAAATTATTTGTTACAAACTTAAATTCAATATTGATCTCAGCATCGTAATATTTAATACATCTTAGCTTCTCAGGATAATCTTTTGCTGCATAATGATTGTTGAGCATAATAGTTTGGTCACATAAAACTCCAGATGTCTTATCCGCTTTTGCAGAGTAAAGCCTTCGGTAGTTTGTATTCTGTTTAAGCCGTGTTACAAAAAATGCTTTGCTTTGATGGATGACATAAAGCCTGCTGAAATCAACGTAGCCCTTGTCTAATATGTAAAATCCATCTGGCTCGTAATCTATTTGGTCTAAGAAGTTAACGTCATGCACTGTTCCATCTGTAATGTGTATAAACGAGGGGATATTGGTTTTGATATCGAACTGTGTATGTATCCTTACTGCAGCTTTGTTTTTTCTGAATTTTGCCCACCAAAAAACACTCAGGCATAAATCTATCGTGGTGGAATCAACGGCATAAACATTGCCTTCGGCGTTTACTTCAAATTCATTGTTCGGTTTGCATATTTTACGGGCTTTGGCAATTAAGATATACGCATAGTCTGCAAAGATCCGCCAGTCACGGTGTTCATTAGCGTAAGCGAGGTTCGATTTTGAAATACCCGTGCCCATTCCTAAATGATACCATTTACTTTGTTGGGTCTCCAGGCATATCATTAAATCGCTGAGGCTTTCCCTGTTTGACAACTGACCGAACAACAGGCACATCAATTGATGCCAACAGGTAAAATGAAGCACCTTGTAGTTGCCATCGTATTTTTTGATACACCTGATAAAATCATTAAAGTTTAGAAATGATATGACCTGTGAGAAAACATATTTACCGTTGTTCATCAGGCAATCTATGCCGAAGCGTCAGGCTCAAAAAATTAAAACATTTGAAATCGTTTGAAATCAAAATCAGCCAAAACCCTTACCCAACAATATTTCAAAGAACTATATACTAAAACGTTAGGATGTTAGTGTTGGTAAGTATATTCTATTCTTCCAACGATTTGTTTTTGCTTGTTGTAACAAATCTCTTTTTGCCTGAGACCGTTGGTATTGTATTGATAGCGCCAGGTAAGATAGTCGCTGGATCCTTGTGGTATCTGTGTAAACTGCACTAACCGGCCTTCAGCATTGTACCCGAATAAAAAATCAGGGAGCATGCGTTGCGCTTTCAGGTTGAAGCGCACAATATCAGTGAGCTGATGCACATCATTATAATAGTAATAATAGCTTTCTACTTTTCTACCTTTCTTTTCCCAATGTTCTTCTGCCGGAATTCCCTGTTCATCTTTTACAAAACGAATGTATGTGGTATCCGTTTTATCTTTTATGCGGAGCATATAATCCGGCTGATTATTCACATAGTGCCATTCATGTATCTCCACGGAATGACTGACCATGAAAGAATCATCAGTGATAGTGGTAATGGTCTCAAGGTTGCCATTGTTATCATAAACATACAGCACAGTGTCAGCTACATTGTCGCTGCTGTCAACGGTTTTCACAATCCGGTCATTCTCGTAATAACTGATTGAAATTGATTTACCCGTTGAAGGAAATTCTGAAATCGTAACTATTTTCCCGGCATTATCAGTTATATTCTGGGAGAGCATAAAATTTTCTGTCGGCATGCTATTACTTTCAAAGCTTTGTGCTGTTACCTTGCTGATATGGTTGTTCTTTAATAGCTGGTATTGTTTGTTAACCTGCTGAATTGCAATAATATCATTATAATAATACTGGCCGTTTAAGTGAACGATCCCGCCGATCAGTAACAGGCATACAGAAATATATTTCATGAACAGGTATTTACCTTATAAATACTGGCTGCAATAATAACGACAAAAGGGATATAAACTATATATTGCTGCGTTCAGGGAGTTGTGTATTTTTAGTCAAATTTTAAAGTGTGTCGCATTTCCCGCAAAGAGATGAAAAAAATTGCCTGAATCACAATTAAGATTGTCGCTATGCATGCAGAAAAATATTGAACCCATTATCGGTGTTTATGAAAATATAGTATTATGAAAAATACTGAAGTTTTATTTCTAAGATTGATAGGCATTATGGATGAGTTGAGGGAAAAATGCCCGTGGGATAAAATGCAGACGATTCAAACATTGCGTTCATTGACCATAGAAGAAACTTATGAACTGGCCGAGGCAATCACTGAAGAAAACTGGAACAATATAAAAGAAGAACTGGGCGATTTATTACTGCATATTGTTTTTTATGCAAAGATTGCTGCAGAAAAATCACAATTCAGCCTGCAGGAAGTAATAAATGATATTTGTGAAAAATTGATCATTCGCCATCCGCATATTTACGGCGATACAAAAGCGGACAATGAAGAAGATGTAAAACGCAACTGGGAAAAAATAAAGATAAAAGAAGGTAAAGCATCCGTGCTTGATGGAGTACCTCTTTCTTTACCGGCAGTTGTAAAAGCAACCCGCCTGCAGGAAAAAGCGAAGCAGGCAGGTTTTGAGTGGACAAACAAAGAGGATGTGTGGAAGAAAGTGGAAGAAGAAATGAAAGAACTGCAGGAAGCTGTTTCAGAAAATAATTCCAGGCATATTGAAGAAGAATTCGGCGATTTGCTTTTCAGCCTTGTAAACTATGCACGTTTTTTGCATATTGATGCGGAATCAGTGTTGGAAAAAACGAATAAAAAATTTACAGAAAGATTCATGAAAATGGAAAAAGCAGCAGCCGCAAACGGAAGAGATCTTATCACAATGACACTTGACGAAATGGATTCTATCTGGAACCATATTAAAACTGAAAATTTAATTCATTGATAGTTGTATTCAGAAACGGTGCTTACAGGCACGGTTACCTGTTTATTGCGGCTGCATGGCTGTACACGCTTTCTTTTGTTTTTACCAATTATTTTTCCAACAGTTCTTCTCCCCAAAAAGTTGCAGCGAAATTGGAATCCTATATTGCAAAACAGGAGAACAGGTTTGAAGAGATTTTAAAAACCAAAGAAACAATTCGTGCAATTATCAGCGATAAGCCTTCTGAAATCAGGAAACAACTCGTAAATGAAAGTCCCGGAATTTTTACTTACGTGCTCAACGATATTGGCAATCCCGTACAGATATACTGGAATACCAACAGTATGTCCGTAAACAATGATGATCTTCTAAGGCCTGACGGCAATTATAAAGTAGCGGATCAAAATGGAATTTTTGAACTGCTGAAACGTACTGTGGTCGAAAATAACAGGCGCTATATTATTGCAGGTGTCATTCCCATTCACCGGGATTATTTTATCGAGACCCAATACCTGAAAAAAGAATTTGCAGGCCATCCTGAAATTGGTGATCATTACATGATCTCAAACAATGCCGGCGGAACTCCTGTAAAAAACTCAAAGGGCGTTATTCTCTTCAGGCTAAAAGAAAAAACAAATATTTCTACAGACCAGCCCGGCGCTTTTTCAATTATTCTGCGGATTATATCCGTTCTTATCCTTGTAATTTTTGTCAATGCCATTGCAACCGAACTTGTCGCTGCAAAAGGTTTTCTAAAAGGTTTTCTGTTCTTGCTTGGAATAGTGATCCCCCTCAGGTTTCTCATTTATCATTCATCTTTCCCATTCGATTTGCACAGCTTCGAATTATTCGATCCTACAATTTACGCATCGAGCAGCCTGCATCCTTCCCTGGGCGACCTGCTTATCAATGCTGTGCTGATTTTCTGGATAGTAAATTTTATTAAGGTAAATTACGTGCGTTTATTAAGCGACGAGATCAGGCTTCCTGCGTGGCTTAGAAATATAATCGCCGTTTTTTGCTTAGCTGCCTTGCCAATCATCACTTTCGGATTCGCCGGTATAGTCAGCAGCCTTGTTACAGATTCAAAAATCAGTTTTGATGTTACAAATTTTTTCTCGCTGAATGTATATACTTTTATAAGCTTTGTAATTATTTGCTTCCTTGCCTTTTCATTTTTCCATTTATCTCATTCTCTTGTCAAGCTTTCATTACAATCGAAATTTAATTTATATAGGAGACTTATAATAGCCGCTGCTGCCGGCCTGTTGCTGCTGAGTATCAGGGTGGCTTCCGTTCCGGTGAGCATTAATATCATTATTCTTTCATGGCTCCTGATCTTTTTTATATTGCTTGAATACCGCCGCCAGGATGTAAAATTCTCTGTTCTTAATACCTCATTTTTTATTTTCTGGTCAATTTTTCTGATGGCTTCAATAACAACTTTGATCATCTATCAAAACAAAACAAAAGAACTCGAAATAAGAAGAAGAATTGCCGAGAACCAGGATTTGCTTACTGACCCTTCAGGAGAAATTTTACTCAAAACCAGCATTACTAATTTTTCCAATGATTTCCTTGTTGACAACTTCTTACGCTTCTATTCAGAGTATTCCAGCAAATTCATAAAAGACAGTCTTATCAATGAAAACTTTTCCGGTTATCTTAATAAATATGACACCCGGATCTACACTTTCGACAGCATGTACCGGCCAATGTATAACGAAGATTCTACTTCTTATAATATTATAAAATCAATTGTGGCGAACCAGGGAAAAAATACTTCAACACCGGATTTATATTATTATGAAAATGCTTCTGACCGTTTTGGTTATATCTACGAAAGAAAAGTGGAAACCAATGATTCGCTGCCTCTGTCATTAGGCTACATATTTGTGGTAGTGAATCCAAAAGCAAATAAAAGTGAAGCACTTTCCCCTGAACTATTCAGGCAATCAAGGGATGTGCTTTCAGACCTTAATGCAGGTTATGCCATTGCTATTTACAACAGGCAGCGACTGGTGAAAAACTTTAATGATTATAATTTTTCCGACACTATTTCAAAGGACCAGGTCCCACGCTTTGAATACGATATCAATGATAAAAGCGGATATAATGAACTTTGGTACAATGCAGGCAATAATAAAGTAATTGTTATCGTAAGAAAAAATGATTGGTTTATCGAATCGCTTACTTTATTTGCGTGGCTGTTCTGCTTGTTTGTTGCAACGGCCGCCATGCTTCATTTTGGCAATCTTCTTTTTCAAACAAGGTTCCGGGTAAAGAATCTGAAACGCATATTTCATTTCGATATACGCACTCAGATCCAGGCAACCATTATTGCCATCAGTATTTTTTCTTTCATTGTAATCGGGATCGCTACCATTTCTTTTTTTATAATAAGGTTTGATAAAACCAACAGGGACAAGCTGACGCAAACAGCACAGGTGATGGTCAACGAAATTCAGGAAAGAATTAAAAGCCAGCTTGTGATTGATGAAATGCTCAACCTGAGTGATATTGGATTAAACAAAGATTTTGATCGCAAAATTGTACAGATTGCCGACATGCACAATTTTGATATAAATTTTTATGATGTGGAAGGCACACTTGAATTTTCATCCCAGCCGGATATTTACAATAAAAAAATACTCAGCACAAAGATGCATCCTGATGCATACTATGCGATGCATTATGATCACAGCATCCGTATGATACAGAAAGAGTACATTGGCAATTTTTCTTACATGAGTATCTATGTGCCGGTGAAAGATGAAAAAGCGGGGCTTTTTGCATACCTTAATGTACCTTATCTCAATTCAGAAAATGAGCTTCACCAGGAAATTTCCAACTTCCTGGTAACCCTTATTAATCTTAATGCATTAATCTTTGTGCTTGCAGGTGCATTGGCGCTTCTGGTCACCAGCAGAATAACTTCATCCTTCAGTCTTATCGGCAGTAAAATGAAAGATATAAGTCTTGGCAAAATGAATGAAGAAATTGAATGGCGAAGCAATGATGAGATTGGCGTACTGGTAACTGAATATAATAAGATGGTACAAAAACTTGAAGCAAGTGCAAAAGCATTGGCAAAGAGTGAAAGAGAAGGTGCATGGCGGGAGATGGCAAGGCAGGTGGCTCATGAAATAAAGAACCCGCTTACACCTATGAAACTCAGCATTCAGCATCTGCAAAGAGCCATAGATAATAATGCGCCTAATGTAAAACAACTTTCACAACAGGTTGCCGATACCCTGATTGAACAAATTGAACAGCTTTCAAAAATTGCAGGCGACTTTTCACAATTCGCCAATATCGGAAATGTAGAAGCAGATAAATTTGATATAACTGAAGTGTTATCGTCACTTATTAATTTATACAGAACAGATGCCAAATTAAATATAGAATGGACTAAAGAAGAAGGCAATTATATTATTAATGCAGATAAAACACAGGTAAACCGTTTATTTACAAACCTGATAAAAAATGCTGTAGAAGCATCGGCTGATGATGAAAGAATAAATATTAAAGTGCATCAATCAAGTGAAGAAAATAAAGTTGTCGTTTCAATAAAAGATAAAGGAACAGGGATTCCGGATAGTATGAAACAAAAAATTTTTATGCCCAACTTCACTACTAAATCTTCCGGAACGGGGCTGGGACTGGCTATTTGCAAAGGGATTGTAGAAAAAGCCAATGGTTCTATCTGGTTCGAAACTGAAGAAGGCAAAGGCTCTGTTTTTTATGTTTCATTGCCCAATGCAAATCATTCATGGCCTTTTTAAATGCTGCTGCGAAACAAATTTTTCAAATTGCTGTAAGGAGAAGCTGCTCAGATTTCTTTCCTTTGTTAATCCCGCTTTTTGAGCAGCGAGCACACCATAACGTGTGTCGCGAAAGCCTTCAATACTGTGCGCATCAGGATCTATGGAGATAAGCACATTCTTCTCCAAACAATAATCAATCCAGCGCCAGTCAATGTCTAATCTTTTTGGATGTGCATTTAATTCAATCACTACGTTGTTCTCAGCACACGCATCAATGATTGTTTTATGATCAACCGGGTAACCATTTCTGCTCAGCAGTAATCTTCCGGTCATGTGGCCGAGAATATTGGTGTAAGGATTTTCAACTGCTTTCATCAACCGCATCATTGCTTTATCTTCCTTCATCTTAAGATTGGAATGAACCGATGCAATCACAATATCAAAGCTTTTCAATACCTCGTCGGAATAATCAAGATTGCCATCATTTAATATATCCGATTCTATACTTTTAAAAACTTTGAAGGGATACAATTTTTTATTAAGCTCATCAATTTCATTGTGCTGAGCTGAAATGCGTTCTTCCGTTAAGCCATTTGCATAAAAAGCAGATTTGGAATGATCGCTGATAACTAAAAACTGTAAATTATTCTGAATGGCTGCTCTTGCCATTTCTTCAATTGCATTTACGCCATCACTCCATTTACTGTGACTGTGAATAATGGCGGTAACATCGCCTGGCTGAATCACTGAAGGCAGAGAATCTTGTTGTGCTTTATAGATAATTTCCTTTTTCTCTCTTAAATATGGTGCAATAAATTTCACATTTTTTTTGAGAAAAATTTCTTCTTCACTTTCATAATTATCATCAAATGGAAATTTTGATAGCCATTCACTTAAAAATTCCCCGCTGCAGCTTTTTGCAAAATAAGTTTGATAAATTTTTTCTGTCGCAGTGTGATAAAAGATCAATAAAACTTTTTCTTTACCTTTGAAATGCGTTTCACTTTCACTTGTGTAAACTATTTCAAAATTATTTTTTTCTGAATAATCTTTTAGTTCATTGCCTGATGCAGTGGTTACCCATTCAAGTTTATCAATTACTTCAAGATGCCTTCTGAAATCTCCTGACAAAAAAAAGTTTTTTCCCTGGAATACATCTTTAAGTGCTGAATCAATATTCAGCGTATATTTTTCAATTTGTGCAAATAGATAGCTTCCCTGGTTACCCAAATAAAATTCAATCGCCTCTTTTATATTTTGCTGTGTTTTTTCACCGAAACCTTTGTACAGTAATAAGCGATTTTCGTTGCACGCATAGAGCAATTCGCCGGGATTTTCAATCTCCAGCTCTTTCCAGATAATCGAGATCTTTTTCGGCCCAATCCCTTTGATATTAAGCATTTCAGCGATTCCGGCAGGAGTTTTTGCGATGTATTCATCCAATAATTTCAGTTTTCCGCTTTGCAACTGATCAATTATTTTTTTTCCGATTGCTTCACCCACGCCTTTAATGGCAAATATTTTTTCTTCAGGCAGTTCAGATAATTGCACAGGTAATTTTTCAATAGTATAAGCAGCAACAGAATATGATTTTGCTTTAAAGCTGTTTTCTCCGTGGATCTCCATTAATTTGGAAAGCAATGAAAAATTATCGGCAATGGCATAGTTATCCATACTCAAATGTAAAAATCAAATTGTAGTGAACATAATTTTATTTTACGATGAACATTCTCATACTGAAAAATAAAAAAGTCCCGGTAAAAAACCAGGACTTAATTCTATTCGGCTGTTCAGTCGAAGACTATTTCTTCTTTGCAGCTTTCTTTGCAGCTTTCTTAGGAGCGGCCTTCTTTGCAGCTTTCTTAGGAGCAGCTTTTTTCGCTGCTTTTTTTGCAGTTGCCATGTTGTTAAAATTTAATGGTTAGTAAATATGTGATAAAAGTAAAAAACTTTATATCAACTATCAAATTTTTTTCAACATTTTATCCAGTTATTTCAAAAGGTGTTACTGAAATAGTTGTTCTGTCTTTCTTTCCTTTTTTAAATTCAACAACACCATCTGTCAAAGCAAACAAAGTAAAATCTTTACCTGCACCAACATTTTTTCCCGGATGATATACAGTGCCTCTCTGGCGAATAATAATATTTCCGGCAACTACAGGTTGTCCGCCATAAATTTTCACACCAAGACGTTTGCTTTGTGAGTCACGTCCATTCTTTACACTGCCTTCACCTTTTTTGTGAGCCATAAATACGATTTTGAAATTAACAGATTTTAAAATTTTGAGACAGCATAATCACTGATAAGATTATCTCAATTGACCATCTCAAAAATATTAAGCGATACTTTCAATCTTAATAAGTGTGTAATGTGTTCTGTGCCCGTGCTTTTTGCGAAACCCTTTTCTTCTTTTCATTTTAAATGCAATCACTTTATCGCCCTTCACCAGGTCACTCACTATCTCTGCTGTTACTACAGCGTTTGTATCAGCACCTGCAGAAAGTTGTCCATCCTTATCTGCAAGAAGCACTTCGCTGAGCTCAATCTTATCTCCATTTTTTCCCTGCAGGTGAGGCACATACAGGCTTTCACCTTCCTGCACTTTGAATTGCTGACCTGCTATTTTTACTACTGCAAACATAACTTATCGAAAATTAGGACGGCAAAGGTAGGGTTTTCGGCCAAAAATGTCAAATGACCAAAAAACTTTTATCTGAAGCTATTGAACATGCCTATTTCCCAAAAATAAAACGGGCTGTGGTCATTCCTCCTGATTGGAGATCACTATTTTTGTTTTTCTCAATAATTTCCTGCTGTTATTATGAATCTGAAATCACTTTTTGCCCGTCCGTTTGCAAATTACATATACAATAAAATTAATAAAGGGAAATTATCAGCCACAAGTGACCAGGAAACCATTTTTAAAAGCCTGGTGAAATCTTCACGCACTACTGATTTCGGAAAGGAGCATGGGTTTGATAAAATTCAATCTTATGATGATTTTAAAAACGCTGTTCCCATAAGAGATTATGAACAAATAAAACATTACATTGAAAGGATTAAAGCCGGCAAACATAATGTGCTGTGGAAAGGCAAGCCGATTTACTTTGCAAAAACAAGCGGCACCACGAGCGGAGTGAAATATATTCCTATCACAAAAGATTCTATTCCCAATCATATTAACTCTGCAAGGGATGCACTTCTATGCTATATAGCAGAAACGGGCAATTCAGAATTTACTAACGGAAAGATGATTTTCTTGAGCGGTTCACCGGAGTTGACCAGAGTCGGCGGCATTCCGACAGGAAGATTGAGCGGCATTGTAAATCATCATGTGCCAGGATATTTACGCAGTAATCAACTGCCGCGCTACGAAACAAATTGCATAGAAGACTGGGAGACCAAGCTTGATAAGATAATTGAAGAAACAGTTAATCAGAATATGAGTCTTATCAGCGGCATACCTCCCTGGATGCAAATGTATTTTGACAGGCTTACAAATCTGACGGGGAAAAAAATCAGAGATGTTTTTCCAGGTTTATCTGTACTCGTATATGGCGGCGTAAATTTCGAACCGTATCGCACCAAACTTTTTGACAGTATCGGAAAAGAAATTGACGCAATAGAAACTTTTCCTGCAAGTGAAGGTTTCTTTGCATTCCAGGACAGCAGAACAGAACAGGGATTATTGCTTAATACCAATTCAGGAATATTTTATGAATTTGTTCCTGCATCGGAAATCTTTACAGAAACCCCCACCCGGCTAAGTTTGAAAGATGTAAAAGCCGGGGAGAACTATGCGCTCATTATTACCAACAATGCCGGTCTGTGGGCTTACAATATTGGCGATACCGTAAAATTTGTAAGCACTGATCCCTATCGTCTTGTGGTAACAGGCAGAATTAAGCATTATATTTCAGCTTTTGGTGAGCATGTGATCGGCGAAGAAGTAGAACATGCATTAATGAAAGCTGCCGGTATAGAAGAAATAAAAATTATTGAATTTACCGTAGCGCCGGTAATAGAAAACGATGATGGAAACAGTTATCATGAATGGTTCATAGAATTTGAAAACATGCCGCATGACCTTGCTGCATTTGCAGAAAAAATTTACGCAAACCTTCGTGATAAAAATATTTATTACGATGATCTTATCAGTGGGAATATTCTACAGCCTTTAAAAATTTCACCTGTAAGGAAACATGGTTTCATAGATTATATGAAATCTATTGGAAAACTTGGCGGGCAAAACAAATTGCCAAGATTGAGTAACGACAGGAAGATTGCGGAAGAGTTGGAGCAATATTTGCTTTAAGAAATTTCCAATTCTTTTCTAGCAACAGCTAAATCATAAGCAACTTGCAGGCGAAGCCAGAAATCGGCTTCAATACCAAGTTCTTTTTCAAGTTTTAGTGCAATTCGCGCAGATATATGACGTTTACCTTTTAATAAATCACTCAAATGAGGTGCCTGAATGCCTAATCTGGAAGCAAAATCTTTTTTAAGCAACTCT
>JAHEZC010000454.1 GCA_023251275.1 Parafilimonas sp.
GATCTGATAAACGAAAACTCAGGTATGTGTACATATTTTGATACGTCGAAGGGCCTGGTGAATAATGCTGTGATGAGTATTATTGAAAACAACCGGGATGAGATCTGGATCGGCACGCATGGCAATGGCATCCAGGTAATTGACCCAAAGAAGAAAGCCAGTAAAAATATTACGACTACACAAGGACTAGATGATGATTTCATCAGCTGCTTACTGAAAGGCAATTCTGGAAATATCTGGATTGGTACTGATGATGGCGGGGTGAATATGCTGGACATAAAAACCGGGGCTATCAGATTCCTGAGTACCACACAGGGATTGAGCAGCTACAATATCAGGAGCTTATTGGAGGACAGAGATCATCGTATTTGGGTTGGCACGGATGGCGGCGGAGTAAATGTGATAGATCAATTGTCCGGAACAATAAAACACATAAGCCTCGCTGAGGGTTTGAATAATGATTATGTCGGATGTTTACTTGAAGATAGTGCAGGTAACATCTGGTTTGGAACAAGTGGCGGTGGATTATATAGAATTGACAGCAGCCAACAAACGCTTACAAATTTTACAGTAAGCAATGGTCTTGCAGATATGAATGTTTTATCCATTCGTGAGAGAGCCGGAAAAATATTTGCAGGAACAAGTAAAGGAATGTCAATTATCACTTCCACTACTTCACCCAATGGTTCGCAACACTGGGATATCAGGACATACGGAAGCATGCAGGGATTCCCGCATATTGAATTCCAGAATTGTGTTGCTGTAACCGAAAGAAGCGGAGAATTCTGTTGGTCCATTGGCAAAGGGGTAACTTTCATGGATAAGCCTGTTGAAGATAGTTTTATTCCTCCTGCCTATATTACAGGCCTGGATATTATGGATCAGGCACAATATTTTGTTAGTAATAAATTAATTCAAACTCATCAGCAAAATCCAGGTGATACGATTTGGAGCAATTTAAAAGATACTTTTTATCTCAATGGAAAATTACCGCCCGATACGGGCTATCTTCAAAAAAATAATATTACCTGGACAGGTATAAATGGTCCATGGCTTATGCCTGAAAATCTTGTGCTGCCTTATGATCAAAACCATTTAACCTTTCACTTTACCGGCATGCATACAGATAACCGGAATAAAACGCGTTATCGTTATATATTGGAAGGGAATGATAAAATGTGGAGTTCTGTTACTGATCAGCCTTTTGCAGATTACAGGAATTTACTTCCCGGAGAATATACATTTAAAATATGCAGCAAGGGCGCCAATAACTTATGGAGTAAACCTGCGGCCCTCAATTTTACTATTACTCCACCGTGGTTGCAAACCTGGTGGTTCAGAATTGTGGTAACAGGCATAGCAGTTCTGGCGCTATACAAATTGTTTCAAAAAAGAATAAGTTATGTACGTCGAAAGGAGAAAGAAAAATCAGCGATGCAATTGCAACTGGCCTCGCTTGAGATAAAAGCACTTCGTTCCCAAATGAATCCACATTTTGTTTTCAATGCACTAAATGCTATAAAACTTTACACTACGCAAAATAATAACCATGCAGCTTCTGAATATCTCACCAAATTCTCAAAACTTATCAGGCTGGTAATGGAGAATTCACGGAATGACCGTATTTCATTCGCATCAGAACTGGAAGCTTTGCAGCTTTATTTGGAAATGGAAGTCATGCGCTTTAAAAAGAAGCTGGAGTATAAAATCTACGTAGAAAATAATGTGGAGACAGATTACATCGAAATTCCGCCATTGCTGTTGCAGCCTTATGTGGAGAACGCCATCTGGCATGGGCTAATGCATAAAGAAGAAGGTGGCCGAATTGACATTCATGTTGCCATGAAAAAAGATGAATCAATATTAGAAATAAATATTATTGACAATGGTATCGGCAGAGCAAGATCGGAAGAACTGAAAAGCAAAACAGCCGCAAAACATAAATCTTATGGCATGAAAGTTACATCGGAAAGAATTGAATTGATCAACCAGATATATAAAGCCGGAGCAAATGTAATGGTGCATGATTTGATGGATACTATGGGACATCCTGTAGGTACACAAGTCACTATTCAAATACCTGTGTGACAGAGGCCCGAAAACATTAATCATAAATGATAGCCACGACAGCATCCATCGGCTGCTGATACAGCTTGGGCAAAACAGTCACCTCAAAAAACAGGTTATTAACCACCCAAAAAACGTAGCTCACTCATGGAGTCTATTTCAGAAATTTTTTTGAGGTAACTTTAAAGAGTTATATAACATTCGATATTAATGACACTAAAATGCTCCATTATTTTCGCTTTGTTGTTTTGTGCCGGTGCTTTGTATGCACAGCAGGCACTCGATTCACTTTTGCATGAATTGGACAAGTATAAAAAAGAAAAACAAGTAGTCAAAAAGGATATGGCAGCTTGTATGAATAAAATAGGCAGGTGCTATTTGGTTTTGGCAGATTATTCAAATGCATTGGACTATTATCAGAATGCACTTGCTTTATATGAACAAGAGAACAATAGGCCCGGAATGGCAGCAACCCTAAGCAATATCGGAACCTATTATATGAATTATCCATATTATACAAATGAAATTTTTTGGACAACTTCTGAAAGAGCCGCGGAAAATTATGAAAAAGCGTTGACCATATTCCAGGAATTAGAAGACAAAAATGCAATAGCTGATGAATATGGATATCTTGGTCACATATATCTTCTAAGGGGAGACACCACAAAGTCATTCATCTATAACAATAAGGCACTTAATTTAAATAAGCTTCTTGACAACGAAAAAGGAGTCGCATATAATCTTTGGATTTTAGGAGATTACTATTTCAGATCATTTGATTATTCCAATGCATTAATCTGCTTTCAAAAGTCATTAAACATATACAGCAAAACAGGCGATAGTTATGGCGTTGCAGAAGTTTTGCTGAATAGTGCGGCAGTGTATAGGGTGGCGCCAGACAGTATTTTAAGAAGATTTGGCGTTGCGCCAAACGATAGATTTGTTAAGGCAATTGAGAACCAAAAGCAATGTTTGTGGTTGTTAAAAAATATTGGTTTTGTAAGCCGGGAGGTAAACGTTTTGCTTGAAATTTGCAAAACTTATGAAAGAGCGGGAAATTTAGACAGCGCTTTCGTTTACTACAAGCAATTCATAGAAATGCGAGACAATGTTTTAAATCTTGAAAAAGAGAAAGAAATCAACGGAATAGAAATCAAATATGCTTATGAAAGACAAGAGGACTCCATAAAACTTCAACAGCTATTTGCTGATGAAAAATTTAAACAACAAAGAAGGCAATTGGAATTACAACTTGCTCTCAGCAACAA
>JAHEZC010000455.1 GCA_023251275.1 Parafilimonas sp.
ATTTCACGCAGGTAAGCAGGAAATTCATCCGAATTTAATGCTTCAGTATAAGCATTTTGCGCAGCATCTTCACCTCTCTCGCAATTAGCTAATACAGCATGCCTGCCATGGCCTGTAATAGCTGCTTTCACATCCATCCATGCGCGGTAAATTTTCCCCATGTTTGTGGTACCACTTTCAATTGTGCCGCCCAATACCTGCACTTCATTGCCCAATTCGTTTTTAATATTGCGGCTTTGATCAATAAAACGGGCAAACAATCCTTTCAGGCCTTCGTCCTCTTCGCGAAAGTATGCTTATGCTTCCTGCCCGATCCATACTGCGCCGCCAATGCTGTTGCGTTTTGCACCGGTGACACTGCTCAGTACTGTGTTTTCTTCACGCCATCTCAATACCCCAAGCAAAGCCATGATCAGGGCTTCTTTATATTTAACAAGGTTATCTCCGGGAATAATGATATCTATTCTGAAAGACGCCAGTGCTTTTTTCATTTCATCTGTCAAAAAAATATTGAATGCTCCTCCGCCTGTTACAAGAAGTTTTGAATTTTGAGATACAGGCAGAATTTGATTGATTGCATGTATTAACTGTTGCACAATATGTGCTGTATAAGTTCTTAAAGAATCTGCATTGGACAATCGAAAAGATTGTATAAGCGGGAAAACGGTTTCTGTACCAAAACTATTGTCAAGTGATTTAGGAAATGTAAGTGCATAATATGAAAGACTGTTTAATGCATCAAGTAATATAGTATTGATAGTTCCCGTTTTTGCGATGGTGCCATCTTCATCAAAAGCCTTCCCGGTTTGTTGTGCCAGCATATTCAGTACCCGGTTTGCGGGGCAAATATCAAAAGCGATAAATGCATTTTTTTTATTGCACGATAAATTAGCGATGCCGCCAAGATTGAGAAAATAATCCACATCATCCCATAATAATTTTTCGCCCATCGGTACAATTGGCGCTCCTTGTCCTCCCAATGCTACGTCGAGGGCACGTAAATCACTGACTGTGTTTAATCCTGTCACCGCAGCAATCGCAGCGCCATCTCCCAATTGTGCAGTCATTCCTTTTTGCGGAGCATGAAATGTGGTGTGCCCGTGTGAAGAAACCAGTTGCACCCGGTGATACAAATTGTTCGTTTCAATAAACTCATTCACTTTGTGCCCGATGTATCTTCCGTATTCAGCATGGAGCAGCAGGTAATCAAATGCGTTCTGCTTTGTTGCAGATTGAAGTTTCTCTGTCCATTGCTTATTATATGCGTAACAATCAGCAGCTTTTATTTCATAGCTCCATTTTCCACCGCTTTCCTCAAGTTCGGTAAACACAATATCCAGGCCATCGAGAGATGAACCGCTCATTAAACCAATTACCCTGTAAACCATTGCATTTTTTCACAAAGATGCTGAAAGATGATGGTTTAAAAATAAGTGGAAGGTAAATGGTTGAATGGTTGAATGGTTGAATGGTTGAATTGGTAAATTTAAAAATATGAAGTTAAGAATAAATAAATCCGGGAATTATGGATATTCCAGACCTGTTTATTCAATCTTTCTTATTCTTTCATACATTACTGTAAAAGAGTTCCATGGTGTGTTATCTCCTGCATGTTCATCTTTCTTTTTTCCATAAAACCCATCCAGAAAATCGCTGACACCTGACCATACGGTCTGCATCATTCCTGCGAAGCGGGGCCGCATATCTTCGGAAGATTGTGTTTTGAAATTTATCATATCTTCTGTCTGAGCTACAGCCAATGAAGGAACCCTCCACGGGCAGGTAATCACATTCAATCCTTTCATCGCGAAATAAACCGGTGTTTTATCAGCTCGCTCATAATGCCAGTCGCAAATCATTACATCTTTTGGTATCAGGTCTATTGCCCGGTAAGTATTGTTGTAGCTTGCTTCCCACATGCCGAGGCCGGTTGTCTTACCATCAATCAGCCTGTCTCCCCAGATCCACAACTGCCTGTTTTTCTGTGCGAGGTAATTACGCAGCGTGGCTACTTCACCTGCAAACAATTCTGCCTTATCTCTGCCGCCGCAGCGCGGGCACTTATCATCACCTAAATAAAATACTTCATCCATACCGGCATGGAAAGCATCAGTTTCAAACGCATCGCATATTTCATCCATCAGGTCAAAAATTATCTTGTGCACACCCGGATGCAGCGGGCAGTAACTTTTGCAATAGAGATTATCTGCATTTGGCCACACATATTTTTCGGGCATTTTTACGTTAGGAGTTTCATCGAATTCGGGGTAAACGCTCAATAACTTGGTTGTATGGCTTGCCCATGATTGATGGCCTAATAAATTTACCTGGGGAATAATGCGTATGCCGTGCTGTTTACAGGCATCCACCATTTTTTTTACTTCTGCTTTTGAAAGCGCAATATTGTCCCTTAACTCAGGATGCGTTTCGTATTGATAATTATAATCAACTCGTAAAACAAGTGTATTCACTTTGCGGGGCGCAAGCTCTTCATGAATAAATTTTATAAATGAATCAAGCTCTTTTGGCTGAGGGGCTGCAATGCAAAAACCACGAACCGGTAAAATGCTGTCTAATTTAGTTTGAGCAAATAAATTTTGCTGCGACAGTATCAAAAAAATGACAAGCAGAAAATTTGTACTTTTTTTCATGTTAGAAAATATTTGCATAATAAATTTTGTGTGAATAAAAGTACAATTTCATTTGCTATCATCCCGATAGATCAACGTACAGTCACAACAATTAAATTAAAAAAATAATTTAAGCGGTTGGAATTACCTCATTTTCATTTCAGATTTGCAAGTCCGAAAAACAGCATTGGGCTACGTTTCGTGAAGAATTGACTTATCAAATTTTTTCTATTAGCGAGTTCTTAAGGAAAACATAGTTCAGATTGCAGACAATATGATTGAGTGTTAATTGCCGATGAGAAAAGTAATGGCAGATGGCAATCCAATAATGACACATAAAAGGAAGATTCTTTTCGCAGGTGATGCATTTGTATCAGCAATAAACCTGTCAATACAGAGGAACCAGCATACGATCATGATGAGAAAACCGGCAACGATCAGGGCTAAAGAATTTACAATATTGAGAATATGAAGGAGAAAACCCGAAGTCAAAAATGCCATACTGATAAAACCTGTAAATAAAGGAGCGGTGAATATTTTTTTCACGGTTATTTTTTGCAATGCGTTATTTCTAAATCTGTGCCAGAGTTGAATTTTATTTGAGAAAATTTGCTGAAAACAAAAAAAGTTTTCACTTTAGCTGTAAATGCAATTTTTATGCGGGGATGCTTATACTTCGTTGCTATATTTCTTGTG
>JAHEZC010000456.1 GCA_023251275.1 Parafilimonas sp.
TCATTATTCACCAATGTACCTTTGTCACCATAAATAACAAACCCCCTGTCTGAATTTCCTACGGGAAAATTGCTGCAGCTTCTGCCCTCATAAGCAATTGCCTTATTATCACCAAATTCAAAACTTGCCACCTGGGTGTCAGGAGTTTGCCAGTCATCTTTAAATGCATAGCGTCCCCCGCCCGATGAAACTTTCGTGGGATAGTCAACGCCTAAAAACCAACGGCAGCAATCCACTTCATGGGTACCATTGTTGCACGCTTCGCCGGTACCCCAATGCCAGAACCAGTGCCAGTTGTAATGCACGAGATTATCCCGGTACTCTCTTCGTGGCGCCGGGCCCTGCCACAGATCAAAATCCAGCGTAGCCGGCGCCGGAATTTTTTTCCCTATACCGATGCTTTTGCGGTTGTTGGTGTACCATGCCTTAGCGAAATAAGCATTACCGATAATGCCGTCATGAACCAGCTTTGCAGCTTCCATCAATGTAGGATAAGATCTCCTTTGATTGCCCATTTGAATAAGCCGGTTGTATTTATTCATGGCTTCGACAATCAGTTCTCCTTCACGTGGATTATGGCTGCATGGTTTTTCTACATACACATGCTTGCCGTTTGACACTCCGAGAATAGCGGCAGGTGTGTGCCAATGGTCGGGAGCGGCAATGACCAGGGCATCAAAATCTTTTTTGGTGATCAGTTCGCGGATATCTTTTACAACTGTTGGTTTACGCGGTGTATCCTTTAGTGCATCGAGGCCGTTTGCGATTGCTTTTTCTTCCACGTCGCATATATAAGCCACTTCCACATTTTGTAATTGCGAAAAACATTTTGCAAGGTATGCTCCCCGGCTGTTGACACCCATTACAGCAACTGTAACTTTATTACCGGGTGCATTTTTCCCGAATACAGGAAAATTTAAGATTGTAACGCCTGCGGCGGTATAAGAACTGTTGCGGATAAATTGCCTGCGGTTCATGTGAATATTTTGAATGAAAAAATAATATCCATGAAGTTACAGGAAAAACAAAAAGGAGTCAGTATTCAATACGAACTCCTTTTCTTCATCCGGAAATTGGATCAGCGGGCAAAAAATATAACCGCAGATGCAAGGATAATGATTGCATCAGCGGCCCATGCTATAAAAAGCGTGGGTAAAGTCACTTTTGGCGGCAGTCCTGCAAGGTTTAAAGCAAGTACAGGAACATTCGCTGTGCAGGCTAAAATCCACAAGACAAAGTTGTTATCAGCCATAAATAAAATGGCAAGCAATGTGAGAGGCAGTACCACGCCAATATGCCCGATGAGGCTTATTCCAAGCCAGAAAAACCGCCTGTATTCCTGTTCATCGCACCAATTGATGAGCTTTACAAAAAGGCCATGTTTAATCGCAGGATTCTGATGTAAAAATGGGTTTTGCCCAAACGCTGTCCCTATGTTTTTGCTCCCGATTATCTGTTGCATATATAATATTTTTATGAATGCAAAGATTGAAAGCAATCAGAACACAGTATATGATTTTTATCAGCCTGAAAGATAATTTTGATCAGGTTAAGCCTGAAAATAGAAGTTCTGGTTCATAATGTCCTTAAAAAAATTACCAAAAATTATTTTGCGGAATTGTCAACAGTCAGCACCGGTATTTTTGAATGATAGGATAAAAGTTTTTTGGTAATTCTGTTCCATAAACCCGGTAAATAATATTCTTTCATAGATGTAATCATAATAAGGTCAGCATTGATCTTTTTTGAAAAGTCCAAAGTAGTTTTGGCTAAATTTTTCCCTTCAAGAATAAATGATTGTACCGGGATGGTGGTAAGGCTTTGAATTATTTCAAGCGTTTCGTTCAGAATAGGCAAATGATTATCATTACCGTCTTTTCTCAGGGAAAGTACATAGATGGTTGATTTAAAATACCTGCCAAGTTCAGTTGCAAGGCGAATTCTTCTCATCGGTACATTTTCATTCAGGGGCAATACGATCTTTTTGAAATGACTTACCAAACCGCTTGACATGACTGCCAGCACAGGCACACTTGTTTTCCTTGCAAGACTGCTGATAGAAACGGCAGAAAGTACACGATGGAGAAGGCTAAACCGTGCCATACCTTTTATCACGATATCCATTCCGTACTTTTCAATATACATAAGGAGGGCCTTTTTCGAATGACCATGCACTACACTGATCTCAATTTTACCGCCGCTGCACAAATGATGCTGGTATTGATCTTTTAATTCCTTAAGCATTTTACCCGCATATTCACTCTGTGCGAATGAAGTTCTGCCGAAACAAAGACCGCTATCAGGAGTAATAAAAGGAATGCGGAATGTTTGTATCACATGCACTAAATGAATGTTGCATTTTAATGTATTGGCAAGTTCTATGGCTTTGGCAATAGCCCATTTGTTTTTTGCACTGAAATCTACTTCGACAAGAATATTGTATAAGTTTCCCGGCATAGTAAAAGTTTTTTAGGTAAGCAATTATTTTTTTACCTGGTATTAAGCATAGGCCAGCAATGTTTGAAAACTTGGTTCATTGATGGCTTTGTGCACAATTGTTTTTAATATTTCATCTTTTGAGCAAAAGGAAAACCCTTTTCCGGCATGACCAACCATACAGCGATCGTCCCTACTATCGCCCACTGCTATGCAATTTTTGAATTGCACATTGTATTTTTCGCAGGCATATTGCATAGCATTTGTTTTACAATAAGCGTGCCCGCAAATGCTTTCAGGGGATCCAAAGAAAGATGAGGGTATATTTACTTCACCTGTACATTTGCCTTCAAAAAACTCAAGCTGATGTGCATATGAAAAATCCGCCCCGATATTTTTTACTACATAATTGGTAATAATCGTATAGCTGCTGCTGATGATGCCTACTAAATAACCCTTTTTTTTCAGTGAAACAACAGTTTCTTTAATATCTTCTACCATTTTTATACTATGGACTGCATTCAGCAATTCGTCTATTGTTCTTCCTTTCAGAAGCAGGCCAATTCTTTTGGTGAGGATCATCTGATCAGTTTCTTCAGCCCGCAGGTCTTCAAGTTTTGCTGTGAAGCGAAATTGCTTTGCACAGGTGTCAATGAATCTGCCCATCAAAATAGTATCATCCATATCAAACAAAGCCATCTTGTGAAATCCGGACAAATTTTCATGCAGGGCCCTGTACATATCTTTGTTTATCTCTTCAATAGATTTTACCTTTTCCTCATTCACTTCATCTGGATTTTGCTGTTGCGCTTTGGTAATGATAGCCTTCGCAACTTCTTTGCTCATCTTGCCCAAAGATTCCCATGGCTTACTTTT